>VEMY01000027.1 GCA_009711825.1 Bacillota bacterium
TTTGTTCTTTAAACTCTTGTGAGAATGTCCTTCTTTCTCGCTTGGTCATTTTGATTCTCCTATAGTTTTATTTGAATCAAGCTTATATGACCTTAACGAATCTGTCCAACTAAGTGTAACCTATCCAGGACTCTGTTTTAGTGGGCAGATTGCTGAAGGGTGAATTATGACTGCTGGGTAGGGTCGTGCCATAGCTCAGCTAAAGGGATGGCCAGGCCTGGAAACTCAGGGTGTTCTAATACGTCATCATCTGTTCCTATAGCTATCAGGGAATATAGTCCATCCTTTAGTAAAAAGCATTCAAATGTATTATCCCTGGGGTTAACTAACCAATAATGTTGGACCCCGGCCTTTTGGTAGATCTGCAGTTTTTCTACTCTGTCCCTGCGCAAACTAGAGTCGGATATTATCTCTACTGTTAAATTAGGGGCACCATCTATCCGATTTTCCTGCATGATGCCAAGTTGGTTCCCGGCGATGTATAAGATGTCTGGCTGGACTACGGTTATATCATGGAAGGTAACATCCAGGGGTGCGTCGAAAATTTCACCTTTTGGGTCAACCTGTTTGAAGTAAGAAATTAAACGGTACTCCAGCTCTCTGGATATTCTTTGATGCAGTAGATTAGGTGAAGGCTCTTTAACCAGTAGCCCTTCCAGGACTTCATAGCGGAATCCCGGAATCTCAGGTAATGCGAGATACTCCTGATAGGTATAGGTCTTTGGCCCAGTTTGGAAATCAGGAGTTTTTTCTTTGACAACTCCGGAAAGTGCTTGCTTAACTTCACCAAGGTTATAGCGGTATTGTCTGCCCTCCAGTTTCACATAAGGGATTCTGTCAGCCCTGGTGTATCGCCAAATTGTTTCAACTGAGAGGTTAAGGATATCAGCCAGAGCTTGCGCTGTTAGAAGGTTTTTCGCCTTATCCATGCTCCCACCTCCATCACAATTCTACAGCATGGACACAACCATAGTCAAGTATTGTATACCAAAATAAGTTCCAAGTGCTGTTTGCTTTATATATGTTTATGCTAAGCAAAGCAAGGCTTTATCCGTGAAAGCCGGTGAAACTGCCACGAAGATTAGTCCTTCAACAAGATAGTCGGGCTAATCTTGCTCACTTTATATACCAGCCAATGTGCAGGCGGTAATCGCAAGGAAAATGATTACAGGCAGCAATGAAAAGCAGGATTACGTAGCTTAACCGCGAATTAGAAGCAGTAGTTTGAAGATTTAAGAAAGTAAGCCTGCCGATAAGAGCGCCGCATTTGGGTTTGATTTTGTACTGCCGAGAGATTCCTGCTGTCAAAATGACAAGGGGGTTACCCAGTTGTATTATCGTGAGAACACCGTGAGAAGTGTAGCTGGATTAGGTTGAATTGATAGGTCTATTTATGTCTTTGTTCGAATCCATAACGCTTCTCTTTGGAAGAAGGATTATCTTTACAGACAGGAGGTGTTCATAATTATGCATAAAGCTAGAATAGTTGTTAATGGTATATACGCCTTCGGTGTGATTTGTGTTTTAGCTTTGGTATCCTACTCTATTTACTGCAGTTACGCATTCTGGGAAGGACTTTGGCATGGTCCATATACTAATTTGCTTACACCTTTTATATTCAATAGATCTGTCGCTATTACATTAGGCGTAGGTTCAATTCCGATGGCCTTAGCATGTGCATCTTTCTATAGGTTCAATGGTATAGCTAAAAGCAAATATGCCTTTTTGAAGGGTTTAATTATATGGTTGCCCGCTTGTGTGTGTTTCCTTAGTCTTTTGGTTTTGTTTCATGAAATGGTGGTAGGCTGGGCATTCCGCAATTTTTAGGCCGGACAAGGGACCTGTCCCCTTGTCCGGATGTAGCACAAAACGAAATAATTTATGCCTCCTGAATACGTTCTTCAGGAGGCATCTGAATTTACGGCAGTTCTAGTTTGGTTTTGACTGAGTAGATATCGCCGCGATAGCGAAAGGTGAGCCAGAAAAAGGGTGTGTTATCGGTGTCATAGATCAGGCGGCTGAGCTGGAGCACCGGGTGGCCCGGCTCTACCTCCAGCAGTTTGGCGGTGTCTTCATCGGCGAGGATCGAACTGATCTCCTGCATCACCCGGCCGAGGCGCAATTTTTTGTCATAGACCAGGTAATTGTAGAAGGAGCCCCCTAGTTTTTCTTCATCCACATCGCCGAGGATTGCTCGATTCAGGTATGACTCTTCCACGGCCACCGGTAGGTCGTTGGCTGTCCGCAGACGCTTGATATACGTGATTTCTTCACCCTCGGGCAGGTTGAGAATCGATTTAACCTCCTGGTCCGGCAGGCGCTGGTCGTGGTTGAGCACTAACGTCCCCGGCTTATACCCCCGGGCCAGCATCTCAGAGGTAAAAGAAACCAACTGCTCCATGCCATCCTCAGGCCGGGGGCGGCAGACAAAGGTGCCCTTACCCCGTCTCCGGTAGAGGTAGCCCTCGCTGACCAGTTTTAATACCGCCCGGCGCACAGTTTCCCGGCCGACACTGAAAGTTTCCATCAGTTCCGATTCAGTAGGGACCATTGCGTTTTGCTCCCATTCGCCATCGGTAATTTTCTTTTTTAATATCTCATATAACTGTAAATACAGAGGCATGCCATTATTTTCGAGCATAAATATCGCCACCATTTTTTCTAAAGTATACCACTTATTCCGGGTTGAGAAAAGGTTCAGTGGTATACACTGCACTTTAAAGCGTTGACAACTGCAGGTGAAAAAGGATATAATACTGACATATAATTGTTACGTACATGTAATAGTTGGTGATAATATAACAGAAGATTTAACCTGCTACTAAGAACTACCTATCTAATGTTCTTTGACAGCGGTATCAAGAGCTCTCTTGCCACCACAAGGGAGTTCTATGTATACATGAATACTTTAAAGGAGTGATCTTATTGAGAGAACGATGGAGTTCGCGGACAATCTTCATCATGGCAGCCATCGGTTCGGCTGTCGGTCTCGGAAACGCCTGGCGTTTCCCGGGTATGGCCTTCAATAACGGTGGAGGCGCATTCTTAATTCCTTACTTTGTTGCACTTATAACTGCCGGTATTCCCCTGTTGCTGTTGGAAATTTCCATTGGTAAAAAGTATCAGGCGGGCGCTCCCTCGGCCTTCGCCAAAATTCACAAGTGGTTTGAAAGCCTGGGTTGGTGGGCTCTGGCAACCAGTTTTGTAATTGTTTCGTACTATGCAGTTGTTTTGGCCTGGAGCTTGAACTATATCATTTCTTCCCTCAGTGTCGCCTGGGGTGATGACGCTGGAGGGTACTTCATCGGCGAGATTCTGCAGAGAACCGATAGCCCCGGCGTTTTGGGTGGCTTTAGTATGCCGGTCTTGATTGCTCTGGTGGTTGCCTGGATTGGTGTCTGGCTCTGTATCCGCAAAGGTGTCAAGACCGTTGGCAAAGTTGTCCAGTGGACAGTGCCGATACCTCTGGTTCTCATGGTAGTCCTCGGCATCCGCGCTATCACTCTGCCGGGCGCCATCGACGGTCTGAATTACTACCTGAAGCCCGACTTCTCCGCGCTCTTGGATGTGCGGGTTTGGGCGGCGGCCTATGGCCAGATTTTCTTCAGCCTCAGTGTGCTGTTCGGAATTATGATTGCCTACGCTAGCTTCCTGCCCAAGGACAGCGACACCACCACAGATACCATAATCATCGGCTTTGCTGATGCTGCTATCAGCTTCCTGGCTGGTTTTGCAGTATTTGGCGCCTTGGGCTACATGGCTCATACCACTGGTATGACCTTGGAACCCGGAATGGGGGGTATCACTGGCGTTGGCCTTGCCTTTATTACCTATCCTGAGGTTATCGCCCAATTGCCCTGGGGCGCAGCCGCTTTTGGGTTTATGTTCTTCCTGATGCTCTTCACGTTGGGGATCGATTCCGCTTTCTCCATTGTTGAGGGTATTGTGACTGGTCTGGTCGACAAGTTTAAGTGGAACAGGTCCAAGACTTTGGCCTGGACCTGTATCTTTGGCTTTGCCGGCAGCTTGCTCTTTGCCACCAAGGCAGGGCTCTACTGGTTGGATATTGTCGACTACTTCACCAATAACTTCAACCTGATTGTCATTGGGATTATTGAATGTCTGCTTGTTGGTTGGATTTTTGGCGCTGACAAGATTCGCGCTTTCTTCAACGAGACAGGTACCATCAAGTTTGGCAAGTGGTGGGAACTGATGATTCGTTTTGTCACCCCAATAGCCCTGTTGGGAGTCAGCGTTCTCTGGATTATTGACAATATCCAGACAAATTATGAGGGGTATGAAACTGCCCACCTGGTGATGGGCGGCTGGGCCGTTGTCGCCGCAACCATCATCATTGGTTTCGTATTGATGTTCTTCAAAGGCGGAGACAAGACTGCTTCTGCCGACGACAAATCGATTGGAGTTGATGGTTAATGGAAGCCTCTGCATGGATTATGCTTGGTGTTGCAGTCGTGCTGCTCTATGGTGGCCTGGCCTGGGGCATCACGGTGGCCGTCAAATCCAGCAAGAAGTAATTGAGCGGACCGCACTTTTGTGCGGTCCATTTTTGTGTAAGGCTTGTGCATATTTTTACAATACAAAGTTTTAAAATTTTACTGACAAAAGCGCGGGGCAATATTAAAATCAGCCTATAGTAGCATATATTAGAATCAGCTACTAATTTCTATTTTGAGAGGAGCGAACTGATGAAGAAGCTACTAAGTTTAGGTCTGGTCATGATTTTGGTTTTTGCAGTAGCAGCCTGCGGATAGGGCACAGATGTCGATGATGAAGACATGGGTGAATTGGTACCGGAGCTAACCATTTACTCCTCTCTGCCCGAGGCAAACTTGGTCAACTATGAGATGGCCAAGGAATTGTCTGAGGAGTTGGCAAATTGGGGGTTACCCTCAATGCCCAACCCACCGACTTCAACGTTTTGCTGGACATAATTTATGGTGAGGATATGGATTATGATGTCTACACCATCGGTTGGTCGGGTCGGGTAGAGCGATTGGATCCCGACATGTTTATTCACTCCATCAACCACTCAAGTAACGCAGTCCCCGGCGCCAACAACACATCGCGCTACAGAAACCCTGAATTTGATGCACTGGCAGATGCCCAGCGTTCAGAGATGGATATGGACGAAAGGCAGCGTCTTGTCTGGGAAGCTCAGCGCATTCTGGCCGAAGACGTGCCCCGGATTACCACCTACTCCCGGGCCAATCTGCAAACTTATAACAAAGAAAAATACACTAATGTCCTGAACATGTCTGGTGAAGGCCTGTTCAACGAGTGGACACCAATGGTAGTTGAGCCATTGACAGATGATAAGACTTTGATTGTCGGAAGCAATATCAATATTACCAACCTCAACCCCTTCGCCGCTCGTTCTGTATATGACTGGCGGAACCTGCGTCTAATTTATGACAAGCTGGTGTGTCTGACTGTGGATGTTGAGCCCGAGCCCTGGGCCGCAACCGGTTGGGATATAATTGACGACACCCTTTTGGGTTGGCCTCATGGTGATAATGATTTTCGCCGTCAATCTGGGCTGGTTCCCGGCCCAGGCGAATTAACCCTAGACGGCCATACCCTGGATATGCGGGGGCGTAACCGGCTTAACTTTCGCCGGGAAGTGCAGATGATATTCCAGGATCCGTATGAGACCCTCAATCCTCGGTTCAATGTTTTGGAAACTATCGCCGAGCCCCTGCGGATTCACGGTGTCAAGGAAAAGGATGAAATCCACCGTCGGGTGCTTGAAGTGCTGGAGTTGGCGGAACTAAAACCTCCGGAACAGTATCTATATAGTTTTCCCCATGAGCTCAGCGGCGGGCAGCGGCAGCGGGTTGCCATCGCCCGGGGCATTGTTTTGGAGCCTAAGTTTCTCGTGGCGGATGAGCCGGTCTCAATGTTAGATGTTTCAATCCGTGCAGATATCCTCAACCTCTTGAAGAAACTGCGGCAACAAATGGGGTTGACGATGCTCTATGTGTCCCACGATTTGTCGACGATTAAATACCTTTGCGACCGGATTGCCGTGATGTATCTGGGCAAGATTGTGGAAATTGGTCCGGTGAATGAAGTGGTGGCCGCACCGCAGCATCCGTATACCAAGGCATTGCTTTCCGCTGTGCCCGTAGCCGATCCCGATTATGTCAAGGAACGGCTGGTAATTGATGATGAGGTGCCGGATCAGATTAATCTGCCCGAGGGCTGCCGGTTCCGTCCCCGGTGCCCATATGCTACCGCTGCCTGTGTCGGTTTCAGCCACGAGCTTGTCGAGCGTGCAGAGGGTCAGTTCAGCGCCTGCATTTATACGCCCGAAGAGTGGAAGAGCCCGGTCAGCTGACCGGGCTCTTTATAATTTGCAGCGGGTTTCTTTGCCTAAAGCTGTCCCGCCCGCATCATTGTCATGCCGACATTGGCAGCGTCGGGCTTTGCTTTTCGTGCAACCAGTTGTGCCTGGCGATGGGCTTCTGCAATTGCCAGTTTTTCGTCAAGCGTGAGGATTTTGCGTGCTTCCATGACAATCTTGCCGTCGATGATTACCGTATCCACTTCGCTGCCGTTGGCGGAGTAGACCAGATTGGGGACAATGTTGCGGACCGGGTCGGTGATAATCGGGGCGAGGGCTGGATTGTCCAGGTCAATCATAATCATGTCGGCCTTTTTGCCTGGACGCAGAGAGCCGACTTCCTCGCCGAGGCCGATTGCCCGGGCCCCGTCAATGGTGGCCAGGCGCAGCATCTGCCAGGCGGGAAAGCGTCGGGGATCCCGGAAGCGGCATTTGTTGAGGATCGCTGTAAATTTCATTTCATTGAACATGTTGTTGCAGTTGTTGCCCGGCGCTTGATCTGAACCGAGGGCGAGGTTGCCGCGGGCTTCCAGGAATTCAGCGGCTGGGGGCACAATCCCGTCGATAATGCCAATGCTGCCAGAGCACAAAAGCATAGCTGCACCTCGGCGGGCCACCAACTGTGTCTCTTCTTTGGTTGCCTCAGTAAGGTGCACAGCCAGCAGGCGCCAGTCCAAATACCCCAGTTCATCCAAAAACTGAATGCTGCGCATGCCATAGCGTTTGAGCATCTGATTGATTTCCCGATCACCCTGGGCCACATGCATATGAATCATCGTCTCGTGCTTTTCGGCCAGCGCCTTGACCTCCTGAAGCAGCTCCCGGGATAGCATATCCGGGCCCTGGGGTCCCCAGAGGCAGGTGATGCGGTTATCGTCATAACCATGCCAGCGCTCAAACACCGATTTGGCACGAGTCAGTTTGTGGTTTCCGATTGCCGGGTCCAACGGGTAGAGGTCTCCCACCAGGAGTCCGCTCAAGTCCTCGGGCATTTCATTTATAGTTTCGGCAACCCTGGCCCGGGTGCCGACCCGGGCGTGGTTGGCGGCAATTTGCAGCATCGGCACGTCATAATCGCAGAAGGTGGTGGTCCCTGCCTTAACGCCTTCAATGATGTTCATTAACGAGCCAGCGACCCGTGCCTCATCGGTCAGGGTTTTGGTGAAGGGCCACAGTCCCTGTTGCATCCAATTATCAGTGTCCTGGGCCAGGCCGCGAAGGATGCCGATTCCCGTGTGTATGTGGGCATCAACCAGGCCGGGCATGACCACCTTGTTTTTGGCGTCGATGCGGCGGCGGGCCTGGAAGTTCTGTTCTAGCTCCCGACTAGGCCCGACGGCGACGATTTTATTGTCGCGGATAGCAACTGCTCCGTCCGGCAGCATGCCGACCCCCGGGCCCTCCATGGTTAGGACATATCCGTTGGTGATCAGGATGTCGAGCATATCAATCCCCCTCGTTTTTGTTTATTTTAACACAGACACCGGTATGCTTCCGAATCGACCAGAATTTGGCGGCAATAATTCTGGAATTTAACCTTAGTAAGGCAGGATTTTTCGGAAAAAAAGGGAAATAAATCTCATGCCAATAATGGCAGTTGATTGGCAAGGAGGTAAGGTTAATTATGGCTACAATTACGGCACAGATTCTTGTGGGTAGCGGTCACCCGAATCATGATGGAATCTGGCCCGGGCACTGTTTATATCTCAGCGAGAACAGCCGCCCCACATGGATATTGGTGCCCGATGCCCTGAGCAGTGAGGAGCGGGCCAAAGTTACATGGATTCCCACGGTGGAAAGCATGTTGGAAGATGCGTTGCTGATGATTGCGATTCATGTAATAAAGGCGCCACCGATTGTTGAGCTGGCCCAAGAATATATTCAAAGCCAGGAACAGAACTGGGTTGTGATGTATGAGGACGTGGAACCGGAAAACCGCCGACGTCTCTACCAACGGTGCCGGGAGTTGGAGAATAATTTCAAACTGGTAATCACTGTTCTCAGGGGGAGCGCCATTGAGGAACAATTGCCGGTATTGACAGAATATCAAATGGATGTGGAAGTGTGTACGCCTAGCTTCGTTCGCCTCTATTCTCGCTGGTTGGAGCAAACCCGGGTTGAGGGAGAATTATGAAGTTAGACAGACAATCGCTAATTGACCGGACACTGGTCAAAGGCAGTGGCCCGCCGGTTCTGTTTTTGCACGATGCCTTCGGACCGGGGACCTGGGAGTACGTGATTCCTGAACTGGTAGACCGGTATCAGGTATTTTGTCCCGTGCTGCCAGGCTTTTTTGTTAACGATGGAAAAGTTGAGTATGATGACTTCTTCTGTGTTGAGTTTGTCCTACAGGTGTTGGCTGCTTTGGACTTGCCCCGGGTTATAATCGCCGGTTGCGGTGCAGGGGCCAGGATTGCCCTGAATTTTGTGCTTGATCATCCCAACCGGGTCTCTCGGTTGATTATCTGCCAGGCAACGGGTCTGCGGCGGAATTTAACCGGCTTGTTTCCTGGGGCCAGCATGCTGACCAAAAGAATGCTTTCAGTTCTGTTGGCCGACAGTAAGTTGGTGGCGGCTTTGGTGCGCAAGGGATTTGTCGACAAGGAGCATCCGCTTCTGCCGGCAACCGGTACACAGTTCGCCAAGTACTTGGAAGAACCTGCGCTTAGAGAGAATATCGCCCGCCTGCTGGCACATTCGTTGAGCAGGGCCTCGTTTTGGCCGGTATTGCTCCCATCCGTAGCCGTCAGGACCCTTATCTTGTGGCCTACCGAGGACGAGTTTTGTCCTGTCAGTGGTGGACGGGAATTACATCAGTTACTTAGATATAGTGACTTAAAGCTTTTGGAAGGTTACGGCCACTTTGCCACCGTGGAGGCGCCCGGAGTTTTCGCCGAGGAGATAGTATCTTTTGCCACTCAGTAGTAATGCCCCCAGCTTTTAACGCTACGGGCAGAATGATATAACGAGCTGTCTGTGGGCCGGTATATCCGGGATGTTTTTGAGCAGGATATTGCTCAAAAACCCCAAAAAATTCACCTAGGCAGCGAAAATTACTGTAAAGGGGGACTGGAGCTGAATATTGATGTGTTTCAGGCCCGGCAGGATCCGGTAAAACGCAATATTTTCCTGGCCCAGCAGCGGGAATTTGTACGCAAGACAGCTTCAGTCCATTGTCGGCGCCCGCTGGAATGGGGCCGGGACGAGGAATTGAGTATTGCATTAATTGCCCTAGATACTGCCGTGGACGCCTACCTCCCTGATAAAAACGCCAAATTTACCACTTTTGCTTCGTTGGTTATCCGGCGCAGGCTTACCGATTATCTGCGTAATCGCAGTCGTCGCGCCCAGCGGGAACTCCCGGTGGATGAATTGCCCGAGTGGAAATCACCGGAACCAAGCGAAGATATGCTGCGGATGGAGCGGGCTTGGGAACTGGAGGAGTTTCAACGGCAGATTAGCCGCTATAATATATCCTTTAAGGAATTGGCAAAAGAGTCCCCCCGTCATCAGCAAGTGCGTTCCCGTCTGTTGCGGGCCATCGCCACTATCTGTCGCGATCAGAAATTGCTGCAGACAATTCTTGACCGGGGCCGGCTGCCTTTGGAGCAGATGTCGGAACTCACCGGTGAGACCAAGAAAGCGTTATCCAAGCGGCGCCGTTATTTACTGGCGGCTTTGCTGGTCCATGCCCGCAGGGCAGACTTCCCGTTCATTGCTACTTATTTAGGGTTAGGAGGTGAAGAAGATGCCCAAGACAGGAGTGATTTGTAAAATTGAACAGGATTGTTATTACATCCTCACCCCCCAGGGTGATTTTGAGCGTATTCCAGGCGCTCCCGCCCGGGGCGCCAAACTGGGTGACCGTGTGCGGGTATCTTCCCACTCCTGGCGGCGACTGGTGGCAGTCGCTGCGGCCCTAGCTCTGATTGTTACCGGTGTTTTGAGCCTGCATCCCGGCAGGTTTCCGTCGGGCAGCGATGAATACTGGCTTGCCCTGGACGTAAACCCGAGCATTGGGTTCAAAGTTTCCGAGACCAAACATGTAACCGAAATCCGGGCTTACAATGAAAGCGGCGAGACCCTTTTGGCTTCCCTGGAGCTGGCGGGCGAGGAGCTATACACAGCCCTGGGCCTCATCCTGGCAGAAACGGTAAGCCGGGGTTTTGTAGCCGGGGATGTGGTTCTATCTAAAGACATTAATTTTGACCTGGACATCGACCTCTTGGCAGGCGCTTTGGAAAGCAGGGAATTGGCCCTCAGTCTCCGGATTGTCGAACTGGAGCATGCCGGCAGTGGTGAAAGTTCACCGTTGCGGGAAGTTTTATCGGCAGTCGCTGCCGGGTATGGCCGGGAGCTGAGCCTGGACGAACCGGGAGCGGTGGCCGCTGCTGCCGCAGAGCTGCTTCCAGCTGCCCAAGTGGTGAAGACAGAGGCATGGCAACAAGATGTGGTTGCCCAGTACTTGGTGGAAAAATACCAAGTGGGCGGGGAACTGGTCGCCGAAATGCTGGAGTCCTTCAAATCTGAGGATGTGGCATTGATTCTGGACTATGCCCGCGGGCAGCACTTGTCTCCCAGGGAGGTTTGGGAGGAAATAAAGGGCTCAGGTAAAGCGCCTGCGGCCTGGCTGGAAACTGAGGACGTCGCCAACGGCGATTTGGCAGTGGTTGAGGACCAGCGTCAAAGCCTTGACCAACTGGCAAGCGCCTATCAAATTCCTGCCGGACGCCTGAGTAGTTTGATGCGTAAGGGGTATAGCCTGGAGGAGTTGACAAAGCTTTTGGCTATGGCCGGCAGAGGTCAGGATAATCTGACCCAGACA
Organism: Bacillota bacterium; assembly: GCA_009711825.1. NCBI lineage: Bacteria > Bacillati > Bacillota > Bacillota bacterium. The sequence continues at coordinate 11,190 of VEMY01000027.1, forward strand.
ATCAAGGCCTATGAGGAGGCCGACAGGGACCCGCTTTTCTTTGAATATGGTCAAGTCCCCGAAGACGAAAGTTCGGAGAATGGATCTAACGATAACTCAGGAGATGAATTTGATTCTGACAATAGTTCCGGTCGCGATGGCGACACTCCTTCACCAGACCCTATCAGTGTTGACGACCTGATGGGCCGGTTTGGCGTCAACCGTGGCGAAATAACCCGGTTAACTGCCAAAGGGTATCAGCTGGCGGAGGTCTGGGAGGTATTCTTGCTGGCCGAACGCAGCGGCCAGGCGGTTAGATTTGTCACCGATCAGCTGGAGTCCTCCGTGGACTGGCGCCAGTTCATTGCGCAGCTGGAACTTCAACCCGCCGCAGTCCGGGATATTGAACTGCTTCCCGGGCGCATCGGCGCCAACAAAAATAGCAACCCCGGCCGTAACAGGCGGCCGTGATTTGCCCAACTCCCCAGAACAAGCCCGCTGCCCCGCGGGTTTGTTCGCTTTTTAGGGTAATATAAAAAGTAGCCAATTCTAATGCCGCAGCGGAAAACTTCGTGTGTAATATGCTTCTATATGAAGGAAAATCGTTGTTTATCACAGAATTGATTAATAACATTAATTGGGGGAGTGGTACGATGATAATCGGGGTGGGGGTTGATTCAATTGAAATTGACCGGGTAAGGCAGGCTGCAGAGCGCATTGAGTTTCGGCAGCGGATCTATACACCTCTGGAACTCAGCCAGCTCTCGGCAACCAGAGAGTCCCCGCGGCTAGCGACGCTGTTTGCCGCCAAAGAGGCCGTTTTCAAGGCCCTGGGCACCGGTCTACGTGGCCACTCCTGGCAACAAGTGGAGGTGGTGCATCAGGCCAACGGACGCCCATTGGTGCAGCTCCACGGCCAGGCTCGCATCACCGCCCGGCGTCTGGGCGCCAGGCATGTTCATCTGTCACTGACCCACGACCACACGCGGGCAATTGCCTTTTGTATTCTTGAAGGGGGTATACCTGTATGACCTGGCTGACGACCGGAAAGCAGATGCGGCAAATTGACCGCCGGGCAATTGAAGAGTTGCAGGTTCCCGGCGCCCTGCTGATGGAGGCGGCGGCTGTTTTTACGGCCAATGTTGCCAGTGAGCACTGCCGACGCGGGGGCAACGTTGCGGTGATCTGCGGCTCCGGTAACAACGGGGGCGATGGCTGGGGGGCGGCACGCCATCTGGCGGCCCGGGGCTATTCTGTGATGGTCTATACGGCATGCGACCCTGAAACACTGGAGGGAGATGCCCGCCTGCAGCACCAGCTCTATGTCGCCTACGACTTGCCCTGGTCCCGCTACCGGGGTCCGGCAGACCTGACACAGGCAGACTTAATTGTCGATGCTCTATTGGGCACCGGCGTACGGGGCGCGCCCCGGGATGACGCGGCTGCAATCATCCGGGACATAAACGATTCGGATGTGCCGGTGCTGGCAGTGGATATTCCCTCCGGGCTGCCAGCCGAGGCAGTACCGGCGCCAGGTGTTGTGGTCAGGGCATCAGCCACTGCCAGCTTTGGCCTTGCCAAACTTGGTCTTTACGCCAACGGATGTCAGTATGCCGGCAAAGTCTATGTCGACCCAATCGGTTTACCCGCACATTTTTTGCGCGATACCGGCATTATATTAAATGACAAGGAAAATGCCCGTCGGGGCTTTCCGGAGCGGCGGATAGACAGCCATAAAGGCACATACGGCCATGCTCTGTTAGTTGCCGGCAGCCGGGGGATGAGCGGGGCGGCAATGCTTGCAGGCACAGCTGCCCTGAAGAGCGGCATCGGTTTGCTGACGGTGGCCTGTCCGCGTTCTCTTAATGAAGTTCTCGAGTCGAACTTGTGGGAGGCGCTGACGTTGCCCCTGCCGGAAACTGAGGCCGGCACATTTGCCCCTGAGGCCGCTGCCGCAATCCAGGGAGGAATGTCCCGCTATCGGGCCGCTGCAGTCGGCCCCGGTCTCGGGCAGCGACCCGAGGCAAAAGCACTGGTGACAACGCTTTTAGACTCAGGCTTGCCTTTGGTTGTGGATGCAGACGGCTTAAATCTGCTGGCTGGTGAATTGCCGGAACGCAAAGCTACATTGGTTATTTCGCCCCATCCCGGTGAGATGGCCCGTCTCTTGGGTAATACTATAGAACAGGTGCTGGCAGAACCGCTGGCCATTGCCCGGGCAGCAGCCCGGCGCTGGCGATGCGTGGTGATTCTCAAGGGCGCCACATCCTATATAGCGGAGCCGGCCGGCTCTGTGGCTGTGAATATAAGCGGTACCGACGGTCTTGCCACCGGCGGCGCTGGCGATGTGCTTACCGGTCTTATTCTCGGCCTGTTATGTCAGGGCAGCGACCCCTTCGCCGCTGCCTGTACCGCAGCCTGGCTGCTGGGTCGCAGTTCGGAATTGGCAGCGGACCAATTGGGTACCGCATCCCAATTGCCCCGGGATGTGCTGGCCCACTTGCCTCGGGCAGTCTGCCAATTGACGGGGCAGTAACAAAACATATTCAGGGAGGCGTTATTGTGAAAGTTGCTGATGTTATGACCAGGGAAGTAATCACAATCAGTCCGGAGCAAACCTTGGAGGAGGCGGCCCGGATGCTGGTGGAGACCGGTGTCAGCGGCATTCCAGTGGTGGAAGACGAAAAAGTGGTCGGTATGTTGAGCGAAAGGGACTTGCTGGAGGCCCGCAGCGAACCGCGGCCACCCCGCTACCTGGAGTTGCTGGGGGGGATAATTTACCTGGACAGCACCCGGGAGTTCAGCCGGCAGTTGGAGAAAATGACCGCCACCAGTGTCGCTCAGTTGATGAGCAGAGATGTAGTTAGTCTCTCCCCCGACAACTCCCTCGATGAGGCAGCGAAAATTATCATCGACAGAGGGATAAACCGTGTGCCGGTTGTGGACGGGGAGAAAAAATTGGTGGGGATTATAACCCGTACCGATGTACTGCGGGGCATAATGAAGGCAGACTAATGCGGTTGAAAGCGCTTTTGCTGGTGGTACTCTTGTTACTTACAGGTTGCACTCCGGTGTCCAGGGCAGTCGCTTGGTCCGAAGACGCACTGGGAGGTGCCTGGGAGGCCGGATATCGATTGGAATTTCACCAGCCAGATGCCGCGCTTGTATATTCAGTTCAAGAAACTTATAACCAAGACACCTTAACAATTATTGTTGAGAATGCTGACGGCTATACCCAGGTTATGGAGTTTGGCGATGGCTTTGCTGTTGAATTAGGGCCGGGGGAGATTGAGTGGCAGCAGCAACACCAAGGCCCGCCCTGGTATTCGCTTCTTGTCCTGGCAACCCAGATCCAGGCTGAAAAGCCGGTACGGGATGAGAAGTGGTTGCGAAGCGGCGACTATCGCCTGTCTCTCAACGCGGGCCTGCCGGCAGCGGTGACTGTCCCGGAGCAATGGTCCGTGACAATCGAAAGTTTTCAATGGAAATAAGCTGGTCGGCCTTGGGTCGACCCTTTTTTTTTTGTCGTCAACATTCGACAAAAAAATGCCTGTTCAGGCAGGGAAAGTTCGGTTATCTCCAGAAGTTATATAGGTGTCGAAGGAGTGTGATGGCAATGCATCGCTACCGGCCAACGTGGGCGGAAATAAATCTCGCAAATATTGCGCATAACGTTCGGGAATTTAGACGCCATGTGGGCGATGGCACGCGCTTGATGGCAGTTGTCAAAGCTGACGGCTATGGCCACGGCGCTGTGGAAGTGGGTCGGGCAGCTCTCGCTGCCGGCGCCGACTGGTTGGCGGTGGCACTGGTGGAAGAAGGGATTGAATTGCGCCAGGCCGGGATTGCTTCTCCGATTCTTGTATTGGGTTTTTTACCGCCGGAGGGAGTCAATGCAGCTCTGCAGTATCATCTGACTCCGGCCGTGGTCGATATGAACAGTCTGCGGTTGCTGGAGGAAGAAGCGATGCGCCAGCGACGCCGGGTTGCTGTGCACCTTAAGGTGGATACCGGCATGGGTAGACTGGGGCTGCGGGATGAGGCGGCAGTTGCCCTGGCAGAACGGGCGTTGAAGTCGCCCAATCTCGAATTACAAGCTATATTTACTCATTTTGCCGCCGCGGATGATGCCGACAAAACATTTACGATGCAGCAGTTGGATAAATTTAAAAGGACAGTGGAAACACTAAAAGGAGCCCCGGTGCTGACCCATTGCAGCAACAGCGCTGCCACAATCGATGTGCCGGAAGCTCGGGGGGATTTGGTTCGGATTGGCATCAGCCTTTACGGACTATATCCTTCATCGGAAGTTAAGCCGTTGGTTGATCTGCGACCGGCCTTATCTTTGCACACCCAGGTGGCAACGGTCAAAGAGGTTCCGGCGGGGACGCCGATAAGTTATGGTTGCACCTTTGTCACCGAAAGACCGAGTCGGATTGCCACCTTACCGATTGGTTATGCCGATGGTTATAACCGGCGGCTGTCGGGGCGCGCAAATGTTTTGCTGCGGGGCAAACGAGTGCCGTTGGTCGGCCGAGTCTGTATGGACTATTGTATGGCTGATGTTACCGACTTGGATGGAGTGGAGCCGGGCGAGCAAGTAACACTCTATGGATCCCAGGGTGCGGCAACCATCTCGGTTGATGAAACGGCGCGGCTTTTGGATACAATTAATTATGAGATTACCTGTGCTGTATCGGCTCGAGTGCCGAGAATTTACCGCCGTCAAGGTTGACAGTGGCTGATTTGGAAAATATAATGTATATATTATAGTATATACTCGGCTCAATACGCTTCGTATATCGTAAATTCAGGGGGTGCTTACGTGGCGCAGACCAAGCGAATCATGATATCCATTCCCAGCGCACTGCTGCAAGAGGTTGACGGCATTGTCCAAAAGGAAAATATGAATCGCAGCCATTTAATCCGGGAAGCAATGTATTTATATATCCAAGAAATGAAAAAACGACAAATTAGGGAAAAATTGCAAATGGGCTATGTTGAGATGAGTAAAATCAACCTGACTCTTGCCAACGAAGCAGTTGCGGCCGAAAACGAGGCTGTCGAGGCGATTGAACAATTGGTAAGTGGGGCGTGATAAAATGGGGGTAAAGAGAGGCGATGTTTACTACGCTGACCTGAGCCCAGTTGTGGGTTCTGAGCAGGGCGGTGTGCGCCCGGTTCTAATCATTCAAAATGACGTGGGCAACAAATACAGCCCAACGGTCATTGTTGCCGCGATAACATCCCAAATCCAAAAGGCCAAGCTCCCCACCCATGTGGAGATAACCGCTAAAGAACATGGACTGGATCGGGATTCGGTGGTGCTTCTAGAACAGATTCGCACTATAGACAAGCAACGCCTCAATGAACGCATTACCCATTTGGCGCCGGATTTAATGCAACGAGTGAACGACGCTGTGCAAATCAGTCTTGGCTTGATAGATTTCTGAAAAAGACAGTGAGCGCTGTCTTTTTTTGTGTACGGCAGGAAAAGTAAAACGATAATGGAATACTTAATTTAGATTATCTAAACAAAGGAGAATGTGCATGTTTGAAAGCATCGAACGCATCGTCGTCGGGCATCTACCGACACCTTTGGAAGCCGCGCCTGGCCTCAGCAAAGAGCTGGGTGTTGATTTATGGATTAAGCGTGATGACGCCACCGGACTGGCCGGGGGTGGCAATAAAGTACGTAAGCTTGAATACCTGGTAGCCGATGCCAGGGCCCGGGGCGCCAACTGCCTGGTTACAGTGGGCGGCCCCCAATCCAACCATGCCCGGATGACCGCGGCTTTGGCAGCCCGCCTGGGCATGAGCTGCCGCCTGTATTTAAAGGGTGAGGCGCCCCGGACTTTGCGGGGCAATTTATTGTTGGATAAGTTATTAGGCGCAGAGGTGACCTTTTGCGGCGATGCTGATTACCCGGAAATATATCAGCGCATCGAGGCAGACATCGCCTCCCTGCGGGAACAGGGTCTGGAAGGGTACATGATTCCCGTGGGCGGCTCCTCGCCGGTGGGCCTTATGGGCTATGTGCGCATGATCACTGAGGAGTTGGTTCCCCAATGTGCAGAGCAGGGCGTAAAACCCGATGCGCTGGTGGTAACCGCCGGCAGTGGTGGCACCTTGGCGGGGATTTTGCTTGGTCTGGAAGCCAGCGGTTGGGATTTGCCGGTGCAGAGCTATAGTGTCAGCTATCCGGCCGCTGAGCTGGCGGAGAAGACAGCCCAGCTCTTCAATGCAGGCGCAAAGCTATTGGGGATGTCAGCCCAGAGGCAGGGAGCGGATATCGCCATTGATGAGGGCCATATTGGTCCCGGCTACGGTATTGCTACACCGGGCGCCTTGGAGGCTCTGCAATTGTTTGCCCGTCGGGAAGGGTTGCTTTTGGACTCGGTCTACACCGCCAAAACCGCAGCGGGGATGATCCATGACATTCGTGGCGGCCGCTGGGCTGGTAAGACTGTGATTTTTGTCCATACCGGTGGTTGGCCCGCCCTGTTTGCAAAAGATGATGTCGAAAACTTTATAAGGGGTTGATGAGATGGGAAGACCATTGGTGGCGGTTACTTGCCAGCATATAGATGCGCAAAAAAGTGCCATTGGCGACGGTTATATTGAAGCGCTGGAGCAGGCGGGACTGTTACCCGTTGTGCTGCCGCCTTCATTGTCGCCAGAAGTAAGCTGCGAAATTATCTCCACTGTCTCCGGGCTTGTGCTCTCCGGTGGCGATGACCTGTCGCCCTTGAGCTTTGGCGAGCAGCCGAAGCCGGGGTTGGGCACAATTGAACCGCGGCGGGATGAGCAGGAGCTCCCCTTATTTAAGGCGGCGTGGGAAAGGGAGTTGCCCGTGCTTGGCATTTGTCGGGGGATGCAGGTGATTAACGTCGCACTGGGTGGTACTATTATCCAGGACCTGCCTGCGGACAAGCCCGGCGCAATCCAACACCGCCAGGATGCGCCCAAGTGGCATAAGCACCACCAGGTGGAGATAAAGCAGGGGACGAATCTTGCCACCATAATGAACACCGACTCACTGGCGGTAAACAGTTTTCATCATCAGGCCCTAGACCGAATTGCCGACGGGCTAGAGGTTAGTGCCCGGGCGCCTGATGGGGTGGTGGAGGCGGTGGAAAGCGCAAGTCCCTGGCTGCTGGCAGTGCAATGGCATCCGGAAATAATGTGGCAGCGCCACCCGGAATTCCTCAAACTGTTCCAGGCCTTTGCCGCTGCGTGTGGAGCATGAGTGTGGTGAAACGCCTGCGGGACTACGGGATAAAGCCCGGCTATTTGCAGCCCGGCCCCGATAACGCAATCACCGATGTGCCTGGTGTCGGCGTCGGCCACTGTACGCTGATGGCGGGAAAGGAAATTCGCACCGGCGTTACGGCAATTCTGCCACATTATGGTAACCTGTTTGTCGAAAAAGTGCCGGCGGCGGTGGAGATTATCAATGGGTTTGGCAAGGCAGCAGGGCTCAGCCAGATTATGGAGCTGGGCGAACTGGAGACGCCGGTGCTGCTGACCAACACCTTGAGCGTCGGGTCAGTTTTGGATGCCCTGGTGAGTTACAAACTGGAGCGCAACCCCGAGATTGGCCGCAAACAACCTACGGTTAACGGTGTGGTTTTGGAATGCAATGATGGTTATCTTAACGATATTCGCGCCCGGAAAGTGAGTGCGGAGCATGTGCGTGCGGCATTAGCTGCCGCCTCCCGGGAACGGCCTGCCGAGGGCAGCGTTGGCGCCGGCACGGGTATGACTAGTTTTGGCTGTAAGGGCGGGATTGGCAATAGCTCCCGAATTGCCGGCGATTATATCTGCGGCGTGCTGGTCCTGAGCAATTTTGGCCGCTGGCATCAGTTGAAGATCGACGGCTTGCCTGTCGGGCAGCTGCTGGCCAACCCGGGGCCGGAGGAGCAGGAAAAGGGGTCGATTGTAATGGTTGTCGCGACCAATGCTCCCCTGGATGCCCGGCAGCTCAGGAGAGTGGCCCGGCGGGCCGGTTTTGGACTCGCCCGTACCGGTTCGGTGGCCGGCAATGGCAGCGGCGATTTTGCCCTGGCCTTCAGCATTGGTGTAAAATATACTGAGGGCGGTAAAACACGGGATGTTACGGTGTTCAGGGACAGCGAGCTGGATTTGTTGTTTGAAGCGGTGGTGGAAGCCACCGAAGAGGCAATTCTCAATGCCTTGTTCACGGCCGGTTCGATGGAAGGCCGGGATGGTCATTTTCGCCCGGCGCTGCCGATTAAAGAAGTGCTCACGTTACTGAGCAAATGCGGAAACGCTTGATTTAACAGGAGATCAACTTCTGGTTTAGGATTAGACTTCTAAAACATGAGGAGGAATGTTTTTTGAATGAACCGCAAGTATTGGTGGAAGTGACCCGGGGGCCATTGGTGGAAAACCTGCACCGGGGGCATGCAGCTGTAGTAGACAACTCTGGCAAGCTTCTGTATAGTTTTGGCGATCCGCGCTTTTTGACATATTGGCGCAGCAGCGCCAAACCGGTGCAGGCCCTACCGGTAGTGGAATCTGGCGCCGTTGAACACTATTCGATTACAGACCGGGAGTTATCTTTGTTTTGCGCCTCCCATAACGGCGAGGCAATCCATACAGATTCTGTCCTTTCGGTGCTTGGAAAAATAGGCCTTGATTTGACGGCGCTGCAATGTGGAATGCATATGCCGCTTCATAACCAAACTACAAAGGAAATGATTGCCGTCAAGCAGGAGGCCAATTCCCTGCATTCCAATTGCTCCGGAAAACATTCCGGCATGTTGGCCCTGGCCTGCCACAAGCAGTTTGATCTCAGCACTTATACCGAGCTGGAGAATCCGCTCCAGCAATTAATTCTTGATTATATTGCGGACCTCACCGGCTATCCACGGGAGGAAATCCTCATTGGCATTGATGGTTGCGGTGTGCCGGTCCACGGCATGCCCCTGTATAATATGGCCCTGGCATATGCCAGGATGGTAAAGCCTGCAGGCATGTCCGACACCCGGGCTGCTGCCTGTCGGCGGGTGAGCAAGGCTATGCATACCTACCCGGAAATGGTGGGCGGCACAGACCGGTTCTGCACCGATTTGATGCGGGCCACTGGAGGTAAATTGATTGCCAAAGGCGGCGCCGGCGGCGTTTACTGCGTCGGTGTCTATGGGAGCGGTCTTGGTATTGCCGTGAAATGCGAAGACGGCTTTGGTAAGGCCCGGGACGCAGCGGTGGTGGAAATTCTTCGCCAGTTGAGGGTTTTAGACGCCGCTGAACTGGAGGCTCTGGCCACATACCACAAACCTGTAAACAAAAACCACCGTGGCGATATCTGCGGTGAATATCGGCCGGTGGTTAAACTGACAAAGGAGGATTAAGACAATGACCAGAGTTTATATTTCTGCGGATTTGGAGGGTGTTTCAGGAGTCGTTCACGGCAGTCAGCTCAACGAGGGCACCGAGTATGAAGCGGCCCGGCGCCTGATGACCGAAGAAGTTAATGCCGCCATCGCCGGTGCCCTAGATGCCGGCGCCAGCGAAATTGTGGTCAACGACTCCCATGGCAGCATGCGTAATCTGCTGCCGGACCGTTTAAATCCCGCGGCCCTGCTAATTACCGGCACTCCCAAGCCCCTGTCCATGGTGGAGGGCGTGCAGGACGGCGAATACCGGTGTGCGATGTTTGTCGGCTATCATGCGGGGATGGGGTGCCTGGGCGTGCTCAGTCACACGTACTCGGGATCCCGTGTGCGCAATGTTAAGGTCAATGGCATTAACATGGGGGAAACGGGAATCAATGCCGCTGTGGCTGGCGCCTTCAATATTCCCGTGGCCCTGATAACCGGTGATGACCGGGTATGCGCCGAGGCCAGTGAATTATTGCCCGGAATCATCACCGCAGATGTCAAGCAGGCTCGGGGTCGTTATGTTGCCCGGGGGCTGCATCCTGAGAAAGCACGGGAGTTGATCCGCAAGCAGGCGAAGCTGGCAGTGGAAAGGGCCGGTGAGATGGAGCCGCTACGTCTCAGTGAGCCGGTGGCCCTGGAGCTGGAATTCCTGAACAGCGGCCAGGCAGAAGGTGGCGCTTTGCTGCCGGGAGTACGCATGCTCAATCCAACCACCCTGGAATTCCGGGGCGACAGCCTGCTCCAGGCCTTTGCCATGCTGCGGGCGCTGATCAATCTTGGATGACTGTATCCGTTCGCGCCTGCCCCGATTATAGTCCCGAAGTTGTCGCGGCTACCTGCGACAGGGCCCTGATGGATGTCAAGGCAGAAGCACTGTTTACTCCCGGCCAGACCGTGCTGCTCAAAGTCAACCTGCTCAGCGCCAAGTCGCCGGAGCAGGCGGTGACAACCCATCCGGCGCTTGTATTTGCCCTGGCGCGTTGGTTTATTGAACGGGGCGCACGGGTGCAGGTGGGGGATAGCTCCGGTGGTGTGCCAACGAAAGAAGGGGGCAATAAAACCGCCGCCGCCCTCAAGGTCAGCGGCATTGCCGCGGCGGCGGAGGCCGCTGGAGCCGAGGTAATCAATTTTGACACTGCCGGCGCCGTCGTTGTCCATGGCGGCGAGCGATTGAATCCGGTGCTGATTGCCCGGCCGGTGTTGGACGCAGATTTGGTGGTCTCGGTGGCCAAGCTCAAGACCCACGGCCTCACTCTATTCACCGGCGCGGTGAAGAATATGTTTGGCGCCGTGCCGGGAGCGACTAAGGCCGAATACCATCGGCAGTTGCCCAAGCTGCCGGATTTCTGCACCGGACTTGTCGATGTCTTTGCTGCCGCCCGGCCGCAACTGGCTGTAATGGATGCGGTCTGGGGAATGGAGGGCAACGGTCCCAGCGCTGGCGATGTTCGACACCGGGGCCTGGTTCTCGCAAGCCGGGATGCGGTGGCCCTGGATACTGTGGCCGCTAATTTGATTGGCTGCCCGCCCCGGCGGGTGTTGACCACGGTCTTTGCCGCCAAGCGGGGGTTGGGCAGGATGGAAGATGTTAAGATTATGGGAGATGAGGTCTCACCGGTGCAGTTTAAATTGCCGGCCAGCGCCCGCCTGGGCCCGGTGGCTGCCAGTGTCTCCGGAAGGTTTTTTGGCCTTATGACCCATTTGCCCGGCTTTATGGCGGAGAAATGTATCAATTGCAATATCTGCGTCCAGAGTTGTCCGGTGACGGCGCTTACCGCTCAAAAGCCGCACCCGGAATTAGACGCAGCCAAATGTATCCACTGCTTTTGTTGCCACGAACTCTGTCCCGAACATGCCATCGACTTGGAGCCCCGGTATCCCCGGGTGCACAGGCTGATGGATATGCTGTCACGAAGAAGGAGGAGGAAGAATAGATGACCGATGCCGAGAAGATGATTTTGGAACATGTTGCTGGCGAACTGAAAATCCGTTACAAACAGGTGGCGGATACGATTAAACTGTTGGACGACGGGAACACCGTGCCCTTCATTGCCCGCTACCGGAAGGAAGTAACCGGCGGTCTCGATGAGGAGCAGATTTTTGCGCTTCAGCAGCAGGTGACGTATCAGCGCAATCTTGTCCAGCGCAAAGAAGAAGTCCTGCGCAGCATTGAGGAGCAGGGCAAACTTACCCCCGAGCTGGAGCAGCAGATCCGCGCCAGCACCAAACTTCAGCAGGTGGAGGACCTCTACCGCCCCTACAAGCCCAAGCGCAATACCCGGGGTAGCAAAGCCCGGGACGCAGGCTTAGAGCCCCTGGCCCAGACCCTGGTGCAGGGAGAATTGGAACCGCTGGTGGAGGCCGAGAAATACATAAACGAGCAGGTGCCCGATGTGGAGGCGGCCCTCCAGGGCGCAAGGGACATCATTGCCGAAGAGTTTGCCGACGCTGCCCATAACCGGGTGCTGGCCCGGCGCCGCACCTGGGACAAAGGAGTGTTGGTGGTAAAGGCCAGCGATGCCAAGGCCGAATCCCCTTACGAAATGTACTATGACTTCAGTGAGCCGGTAGCCAAACTGCCGCCTCACCGGGTGCTGGCCATCAACCGGGGCGAAAAGGAAGAATTCCTCAAGGTATCTTTGGATTTCGAGTCCCAGTATTTGCTGCAGGAATTGTGGCGCAAGAACTACTCGCCCCAGCGGGAGGACGCCACGGACCAGGTGCGTCAGGCCATGGAGGACGGCTACCAGCGCCTGCTGGCACCAGCGGTGGAACGGGATATTCGCCGGGAGCTCACTGATAACGCCCATCAGTCGGCGTATAAACTTTTCTCCACCAACCTCACCTCACTCTTGCTCCAGCCCCCTACCCGGGGCAAAACCGTGCTGGGCGTCGACCCTGCCTACCGGACCGGCTGCAAACTGGCGGTGGTTGACGCCACCGGCAAGTTGCTGGAGGTGGCGGTTATTTACCCAACGCCGCCTAAAAACCAGGTGGAGCAGTCCAAGAGGAAGATCAAGGAGTTTATTGATAAGTACGGCATCGAAGTAATTGCCATCGGTAACGGCACCGCCAGCCGCGAAACCACCGAGTTGATTGGCGAGCTGACCCAGGAAGTAGAGGGTGTCGGCTACACTGTTGTTGACGAATCCGGGGCTTCGGTGTATTCAGCTGCCCCCCTGGCCAAGGAAGAGTTTCCCGAACTGGATGTTTCTGAGCGGAGTGCCGTTTCCATTGCCCGCCGTCTCCAAGACCCCCTGGCGGAACTGGTTAAGGTTCCGCCTCAGGCGATTGGTGTCGGTCAGTATCAGCATGATGTTGACCAAAAGCAATTGGGGCAGCTGCTGGGCGAGGTGGTGGAGACCTGTGTTAACCGGGTTGGCGCGGACCTAAATACCGCCTCGGCGCCGCTTCTCTCATATATCGCCGGCATCAAGCCAGCGGTTGCCAAGGCGATTGTCGCCTGGCGCCAGGAAGAGGGAAGCTTCACCAGCCGCAATCAGCTTAAGAAGGTGCCGCGGCTGGGGGATGCGACCTTCCAGCAGTGCGCCGGTTTCCTGCGCATCCGGGAAGGTGAAAACCCCTTGGATGCCACATCAGTTCACCCTGAATCCTATGATGTGGCCGAGAAGCTTCTGGGCCTCTGTGGATATAGCACCGACGAGCTTGCCCAGCGGGGTGGAATTCCCGAGCTCAGTAGCAAGCTGCCGGCCGGGGTTCAGGAACTGGCCCAGAAGTTGGGCGTCGGCGAGCCGACGCTCAAAGATATCATTCAGGCCCTGGAAAAGCCGGCCTTAGACCCCCGGGACAAACTGCCGGCGCCCCTCTTCCGGGAAGGCGTACTCACTTTGGAAGACCTCAAAGAAGGGATGATTCTCCAGGGCACAGTGCGCAATGTTGTGGACTTCGGCGCCTTTGTCGACATCGGCGTCAAAGAAGCAGGACTGGTGCATGTCTCCGAACTGGCTGACAAATTTGTCAAACATCCCTTGGAAGTAGTGAAAGTAGGCGAAAACATCAGTGTGCGGGTCATCGGCGTCGACACCCGCCGCCGTCGCATCGCCCTCTCCTGCAAAGCCGTCCACTAACACAAATTCAGGACGGTTCTCAATTGGCGGACGTTTACCATCGCCGACAACCGTCTCGAGCCGATTATGACCTGAGAACTGTCTCCCATGCACAGGGAGGAATCTATGATAACTCTACGTGAAGTAACGGCTGAAACCATGTGGGAGATTTGCGACCTACAGGTTTCTGAAGACCAGAAGCAGTTTGTCGCCCCTAATGACATTTCCCTGGCCCAGGCCCGTTCAATGATTGTGCCTGGTACCGGGCAATCTATGCCGATGATACCCCGGTGGGCTTTATGATGCTCTATGACGACCCCCACGCCCAGGAATATTACCTCTGGCGCCTGATGATTGACCGGCGTTACCAGGGCAAGGCTATGCCCGGGACGCGATATGGCAGTTGATTGAGTATGTAAAATCCCGTCCCGGTGCCACTGCCCTGGGTACCAGCTGCGTGCCCAAGCCGGGCGGTCCGGAGCCCGTTTTATCTGGGCCTTGGCTTTGTGGCCACCGGTGAGATGGACGGCGATGAAAAGGTGCTTGAATTGCGCTGGGCGGAGGCGAAACCCGCGTCCAGCCCAAGAGTGAGGCTTAAGCCTGTGGATGAAGATAACATCCGGGCCATCTGTCGTTTGCAGGCTTCCGATACCCAGCGTAAAGACGTGCTTGATAATGCTACCTCCCTGGCGGAGAGCTTGTTCTACAGTCATCTGCGGAGCAGGGGAATCTATGTCGGCGAGGAGCCGGTAGGGTTTTTGATGTGGGAAGACAAGCCCGAAGATGGGAGCTATTTTCTCTGGCGATTGATGGTAGACAAGAATCATCAGAACAAAGGCTATGGCCGGGAGGCGTTACTGCAGCTGATTGAGCTGGTAAGAAAGCGTCCCGGCGCCCGGGAACTGAAGACCAGCTTCGTTCCTGGTCCTGAGGGGCCGGAAGGCTTTTACCGCCGGCTGGGCTTTGTGCCCAGCGAGCAGTGGATTGACGACGAAAGAGTGTACAGCCTGAAGTACTAGCTTCGATGCCAATCGAGAACCGTCCTCGATTGGCACGGCATCTTAACAAACTGAAAGGAAGTGTGTTTATGAACACTAAGCAAATCATGGATATCGCTCTGGAACTGGCCGGATTGACCGAAGTACCCGAGGATTCCGGGATCATCTTTGAAGGCGAGAACATCAAGAAGGTTATGATCGGCGTCGACATGGAAGCGGCTGAGATGCTGATTGCCAAGGAACTGGGCGTAGACCTGGTAATCACCCACCATCCCGTGGGCGGTTCCCCCCGGGTCAATCTTCACCAGGTAATGAAGGCACAGATCGACCGGATGGTTGCCGCTGGTGTTCCCATCAACAAGGCCCAGAAGGTTTTGGCCGAGCAAATCGGTAAGATTGAAAGGGCACTGCATGTCAGCAATTACGACCGGGCGGTTTCTGCTGCCAAAGCTTTGGGCATGCCGTTTATGGGTATCCACACCCCGACTGATATACTGGCCGAGAATAAAGTTCAGAGCCATCTTGATGAGGCCCTGGCCGACAAGCCCAAGGCGACTGTGGGCGATGTAATTGAGGCCCTGAATCAGCTGCCTGAGTACCAGCGCACCCAGGCCAAGCCGGTGGCCAGGGTTGGTTCCGACAAAGACTATGCCGGCAAGGCATTCGTCACCATGGCCGGCGGTACCGGTGGCGGCGCCAAGGTAGCCCAGGCCTACTATGAAGCCGGTGTTGGCACTCTGGTCTGCATGCACATGCCCGAAGATGTCATCAAAGCCGTCAAAGAACAGAATGTAGGCAACGTGGTCGTGGCCGGACATATGGCCAGTGATTCGGTGGGTATCAACATATTGGTAGACGCCCTGGAAGCCAAAGGGCTGGAAGTAGTCCGCATGAGCGGCGTCATCGACCCCAAATAGCACCAATGGAGGACGGTTCTCGATTGGCGTCAGTCGCCCGTTCCCGGGATCGATGCCATCGGGAACCGTTCCTTATTACTTAGGAAAGGAAGACAGCCTGTGGAGCAAAAACAAGCACGGGGAAGAGCGTTTCTCAACATGGTTGGTGGCCTGGTTTTGGCCCTCATTGGGATATTATGGATTTCCGGCCATTGGTCTTTAATGCTGCTTTGGGCGCTGTTTGCCCTGGGAATTGTAGTCTATTACGGTTATAGAATTATCACTGCGTAAAACGGGCAGTTTGAACCCAAATATGCTGTAGGAGTGAGTGGATGAATACCTCAGAAATAATGGATCTGGCCCTGGAGCTGGCTGGCTTATCGGAGATTCCCGCTGACTCAGGTATCCTCGTGCCGGGCGAGAACATCCGCCGGGTGTTGGCTGGAATTGATATGGAGGCGGCAGAAATCCTCATGGCCAAAAAACTGGGCTATGATTTGGTGTTGGGCCACCACCCTGCCGCCGGCAGTCCCCGGGTTAATTTGCATCAGGTGATGATCCGGCAGATCGACCGCATGGTCCAGGCCGGCGTTCCCATCAACAAGGCCCAGAAAGCACTGAAAAAGCAGATGGAAATCGTCGAACGCGGGCTGCATGTGACTAATTACGACCGGGCCACATCGGCGGCCAAGGCCCTGAAAATGCCCTACATGAACATCCACACCCCAGCCGACGCCCTTTCTGAGCAGAAGGTTGCAACCCACTTGGAGCAGGCGCTGGCCGACAAACCCAAGGCGAAGGTGGGCGATGTTGTAGATGTACTTATGGAGCTGCCTGAGTTCCAGAGTGCCGACACCAAACCATCAATCCGCAACGGCGCCAAGGACGACTTCGCTGGCAAGGTGATGGTGGCCATGGCCCGGGGCACCGGCGGGGGCCCTGATGTGGAAAAAGCCTATTTCGAAGCCGGTATCGGCACAATGGTCGTCATGCATATGAAGGACGACGTCCGGGAAGCCGTGAAAAAGCAAAACATCGGTAATGTAATCGTTGCCGGCCACATGGCCAGCGACTCGGTTGGCATGAACATCATCCTCGATGCTCTGGAGGCAAGGGGTTTGGAAGTGACCCGCATCAGCGGCATCCGCTAACCCGGACACGGGGACAGGTCCCTTGTCCGGGACAGCCTGGATTTTTATTGACTCGCTTAGTCAACAGTAGTATGATTTAGTTGACTGAGCGAGTCAATTTTCGTATGGAGTGAGCTTATGACAGACAAATTTTTGCGCCTCGAGGAAGATAAGCGTCAGCGTATAATCACAGCTGCATTGTGGGAATTTGCGCGTCAGGGCTATAAAGATGCCAAGACCGATAATATAGTTGAAGAAGCAAGTATCTCCAAAGGACTGCTTTTCCATTATTTCGGTACAAAGAAAAAGCTGTTTCTGTTCCTGTTCGATTATGCTCTGGAAATTTTCGAGGAGCTTGCCGGACAGATAAGCATGCATGAAGATATTTTTGAGCGACTGCGGCAGAACAATGCCCTCAAGCTGGATTATTACCGTCGGTATCCGGACCTGATGAATTTCGGCGCCAGTGTTTGGATTAAAGGGGCAGCAGAATTACAAGAAGAACTCTTTCCCCGCATGGAGCCAATGAACCGGAAAATCTATGCGTCGTTATATGAAGGCCTGGATTTATCTAGGTTCCGGGATGATGTGGACCCTAAAGTCGCCATTAATATCATTCTCATGACCATGGAAGGTCTATCTAACAAAATCATTGCTGACTACCAGAAACAATATCGGGACGTACCAATCGAGGGACTGGAAAGTTCTTTTGCTAAATATATTACAGAATTCGAGAAACATCTTGAGGTGCTGAAAAAAACCTTGTACAAGGAGGGGAGACAGGGAAACTAGATTCAACTGGCATTGGGTGCTAGCACATTAAGTGAGAGGGAGAGGTGAACAGCATGATTTCGGTAGAAAACCTGTCCAAGGTGTATGGCAATGGCAAAGGTGTATTCGACGTCAACTTTACGGTCTCTGAGGGCGAGGTCTTCGGTTTTTTGGGGCCAAATGGCGCCGGCAAGACTACGACAATCCGTGTTCTGCTGGGGTTTACCACGCCACGAAGGGAAAATGTACAATCAATGGCTTGGATTGCCGCACCGAGACGGCCAAGATTCAAAGGACACTTGGTTATGTGCCAGGGGAGATAGCCTTTTTTGACAATATGACTGGCACCCGGTTTCTCAAATTCATGACATGCGGGGCAGCAAAGACAGAAAGCTTCGGGAGAAGCTAATTGAACAGTTTGAGTTGGAAACCGAGCACAGGATTCGCAAAATGTCCAAAGGCATGAAGCAGAAATTGGGTCTGGTGGCTGCCTTTATGCATGACCCGGCTGTTCTAATTCTCGATGAGCCTACAAGCGGCCTCGACCCCTTGATGCGAGTTAATTATGGAAGAAAAGGGCCGAGGCAAGACGATCCTCATGTCTTCCCACCTGTTCGACGAGGTTGATCGCACATGTGAGCGGGCGGCGATAATACGAGAAGGCAGGATTGTTGCCCAAGAGGAAATTGCAGCGCTGAAATCGACCCTGCGCAAATCTTATCTTGTCACTGTGGCTGAGAAGGGCGATATTGATAGAATCAAAGCCAGCGGCCTCGATTACAAACTTCTCGATGAGCGCCGGGTTGAAATTTTCATCAGTGATGATTACAAGCAGATGCTTTCTACCCTGGCCGCGTGCGACGTGACTAGTCTAGACGCTTCCGCCCAGTCCCTGGAGCAGATTTTCATCCGCTATTATGGCCAAGAGGAGGCGGTATAATGTCCTGGGCTCTGTTTAAAGCCAATATCAAAGCCAACCGCACAATCTGGATTATCATGACAGTCATTTTTTTTTTCTACTTTGCAATCATGGTCTCAATGTTTGATCCCGAAGGACTCGAAGCTTGGGATGATATGCTGGCCATGATGCCGGAAGGGTTCCTGAAAGCTGTTGGCTGGGAGATGATTGGGACCACATTGCTTGCCGTGCTTGGCACCACTATGTATGGATTTTTAATCTATTTGTTTCCGATGGTTATTTCAGTGGTGGTTAACCATCGCTTGATGGCTAGCCACATTGATAAAGGCAGTATGACATTTTTGCTGTCCACACCCAATTCACGGAAAAAATCGCCATTACCCAGGCCTTCTACAGCATGGCGTCGATGACGGTATTTTTCATTCTTGTAGCCATTTTAGGAACCTTGATTTCTGAGGCTATGTTCCCGGGCGAGTTAGAAATCGGTAAATTCATCTTGCTAAACTTTTACGCCCTCCTGACTTACTATGCAATCGGCGGCATCGGTTTCCTGGCCTCCTGCATTGCGACTGAAAGCAAGCATAGCTTGAGTCTTGGCCTCGGCCTACCGGTGGCATTCCTTGTGTTGCAGATGTTGGGCAACAGTGCCGAACAGGTCAGTTGGCTGGGAAATTTGTCGCTGTTTGCGCTCTTCAATCCAGACAAATTGGTGGAAGGCAGTAATTTCATCTGGTATGCCATGATTGCCTTAGTATTGATAGCCACAGTTCTCTACACCAGTGCAATCGCTATCTTCAACAAACGGGATTTGCATGTATAGAATAAAGGGTCAAAAGTGCGGCTCTTTAGACCGTGTCAGAAAAGCCCAGCTGTCAGCTGGGCTTTCTGGTGGACTGTGTTACCACAGCAAGAAGTTGAACAGATAGCCCAAGATTTTGGGCCAGGCAGGAAGGGTCGATATGGAGCAGGTCCTAGATAAGTTAAGCGGCGGGGATTTGCGCTCGATTGGTCGGGCGAATGAGGTGGTACAGGAAATTATAGACGCGCCGGAAATGTTCGGAACAGTTTTTGAAGCAATATTTGCTGAAGACCCCGTTTTAAGAATGCGCTGCTCTGATGTAATCGAAAAAGTTTCAGCCGCTCACCCCGAGTTGTTACAAGGCTATAAAGATAAGCTTCTCAAAGAGATGCCAGCGGTTCGGCAGAAAGAAGTTCGCTGGCATCTGGCGCAGATGGTTACTTATTTGAAACTAGGTAAACAGGAGAAGCTGGCTGTAATGGATACTTTGCTGTCCTGGATTGAAAATGAAGGCAGCAAGATTGTGATTGTGAATTCGCTGCAGACGCTGGCGGAATTCGCGAAACAAGATTACCAGTTACGTCCTAGGGTGGTTGAGATTATTAAGCTAGCTGCTGAAACAAGCAGCCCGGCAATTGTGTCCAGGGGGGAACAAGCTGCTTAAGGAGTTGAAGGTATAGAGGCAATTTCCTTAGAGAATACCGCAAAACAGAAAGGGGCAGGGGACGAATCCCCTGCTCCTTTTCTGTTGTGCTTAAGAAGCTTGAGCTTGGTCTTTTTTGTGAACTCTGAACCCCAGAATGGCTGGGAGCAGCGTTAAGTTTAGCACTAAACTGACTGCTCGGCCCAACACCACCTGCAAAGCGCCCCAATAACTTATCGCAATAAGTGGGTGTAAAGTTCGAGATGCTGTAGACCTGGGGTTTTAAGTTAGATGCAATCGTGCTAAAGTATGTCTAGGTCACCACATGATGTACACACATTGATTTAGTCGGGCTGCTGAGGTGGAGAAATGTTTTCAAAGCTTTTTCGCTATGAGGTAAAATTGAATCTGGTTATCATCGTTGTTGTGTTTATGGTTTATCTCTTCAACCAGCTGGTTCTCAAGCAGCTTACCTGGCATTTCTTTGTGCACTGGTATATAAACGACATTTTGGCTGCACCATTGCTGCTGGGCTATTCAAATATTTTACTGGCCCTCAGTCCATACAAGCTACGTATTGCCGGCTTGGGGCCCGTTCTGCTGTTTATGCTGGTTGTAGGCCTATTCTGGGAAGTGGTCACCCCTCTGTACAAACCCACAAGCGTTGGCGATCCCTGGGATTTAGTGGCGTATCTGACCGGTGGGGGTATTTATCTTATCGCTTTTCGGGCTCTAAGCAGGACTCAACTGTTTTTGGAGCGAGTTATTTATAGACATTCTGGTGTGAAAGAGGGTGTATAATCTTGGCAGAGCAGCAGATTAGCGGTTGTCAGTGGGTTTTTATCATCGCAGGCGGCATTATCGTGGCAGTATTGTTCTTATCGCTATTTTAAAGAACGATTGAAAAGCCCTTTGCGAGGGCTTTTTTTGTTGCCCCCGGACATACGTTCAAACCTCCCCTTGTCTTGTTCTAATGTCTATGCCCGGACTGCTTTTTTGGCACTACCATTAAAGCATATACTCCATTTTCGGCATAAAATGGAGTATAACAAAACAGGAGTTGGTTATGTGCGAACGCTTACGGGCTGCACTGCCGGACCAGTAAGTTTGGATCTGATGTTTATGGAACCGCTCGCTGATGGTTTTGTCAAAGCTACAGCCGTCATTCAGATATTATTTATGCTGGAAATAACGGAAAATGACCAAGTAATGCTGGTGGGCTGCTCCAAGTTTTTCACTAAAGAATTGAAGCTGTATGCGCCAGATTTAGGTCTGCTTGATGGCAGCTTAGAGGGTAAGGCGGAGTGCTTGGCAGCAAGCTTAATTAATGATTTTGAGGCCAGCGTTATCATAGCTGCTCATGCTGTCATTGGCGTTCAAGGGCCTGTGCAGCTGTTGGTTCCCGCACTTGGATACTGTCTACAAGATAATAAAGAAATGAAGTTTAAAACGGAATGTATACAGGTGGAGAAGTTCTACGACCGTTGCCGTCTATCTCTGTGTCAGCAAACAAATTGCCCACTGCCTCATGATGTGCCGTTACATGGGCTCCATTTTCCCTGCCCCATGCCCCTGGCACGAACCAGGGGGTTCTGGGGAACAGGGAGAGGAGGAATACGCCGCCTGATTCAACAAGGCGTAGTCGATCTGCGCCAATATGTAGAAAATGTGTTATTACCGATTGTTGGTCCCGGAGGATTTTCACCCTTTATCAACAGTTGGTATGACCCTAATCTTTTTTTGCCTGAACCCAATATACAGGGGATCTACGACAGGACAATAGAACTTTACGAATCACCAATAATAGGCATGACCCGGATTCAATTGGCTATCCAGCTACTAACCACCTGGCAAAACGTTGTGACCACCGCCAATCAGTTTCTTAATCCCGGAATCGTTTGCCTGAGCGGAGACTCTAGTTTTGCCATGGCGGAAATCGTAGATTTTAATCCTCTGAACTGCACATTCACTATTGATGAAACCAGTTTTGCACCAATCCAGGATATATTGTCTGACACCGAGCAGATTCTTGCCCAGTGCTGCCCTGCCTTAGCCGGCCCCTGTCAGCTTAATATGGCGCATATCTCCGCGCTTATTGGCTTGCTTGACATGATCAACAACAACCATGTTTTTGCTATGTTGCCTTAGCCGGACAAGGGACCTGTCCCCTTGTCCGGTTTTTATTGCCCTTGGCCAGGGGGCAGTGATCTTCATACCAGGTTGGGATTATTGTCTCAAAGTCGCGGTAATAGGTTAGCATTTCCCTGGCGTTGCTAAGCATGGTTTCAATCTCTTGTTGACCGTAATTTTTAGGCCAGAGAATTCGTGGCAATGTACAGAGCCATCAGGCGGAAAAACTCTTTTGGTGGGGAATCCTGAAAGTAGCCCTTAATTTTCCCGGCGGCGAATGCCGGGCTTACACTTATTGAGAATACAATCCGGTTAAACTCCTCCCAGGGATCGCCGAAATCACTGCGGTTGAAGTCGATGACACCAACCCTCTGCTCGGGCGTGATAACCATATTACCGGTATGAAAATCTCCGTGTTGGAACGTTTGGGGACGGTTATGTAGCAAGTGCCTGTTCCCGCTCACAAAGGCAAGGATTATTTCTTCATTGGAGAGTTTGATGCCGCAGTTATTATAGTTTTCCAGGTTTTTGTCTAGCTTGCGGTTAAATCTCGGTCCCCAGGGTTCTGCTGTTTCGGGTGCCGGTATGCGGTGGATTTGGCTTAGCAAATGACCCGCTTCATAGCCAAGGGCAAATTGCCTCTCTTCCGGCAATAGCGGTAGACTGCTCCCCGCATCCTGGCCCTCCACCCAGGTGAGAATGGTGAAAACCTCGCTGCCCTCGTTGCAATAGCCAAAGTCCAGGGGGCGGGGAATGTTGAGCCCCAAGTTCGTTAGCTGACTAAGGATTTTGTACTGCATCCTTTTGCGTTCATATGATGCTGCCGGGCTGAGGCGCAGCAGCAGTTTTTCACCACTTTTGGTTTCAATGTAATACTTTTTGTCCTCAGACCAACCCTTATTAATTGGCTGCATCTTGGTAAAGGTATTGTACTGGATAATAGTCTGCAATTTTATCACCACTTTCGCAGATAGTGGACAAGGCTACCCCCTTGGCCGGTTACTTCATCATCGAGCGGGCCATTTTCGTCACCAGGCGCCGGGGAGCGAGGTTGACAGCGGCGGCCAGCAGTTTTTCTTTGGTGCCTGGCACGACTACCCGTTGGCCCCGGAGCAGGCCTCGGTAGCCGATTCGCGCCACGGTGCTGGCGCTCATCAATCGGCCCTGGACAGATTTTGCGTGTTCCATGCTGGCCCGCTTTTGAAAGCAGGTTTCGGTAATACCCGGGCAGAGGGTAGTTACAGTGACGCCGCTGCTTTGCAGCTCATCGGCTAGCGCTTCTGAGAAAGAGAGTACGTAGGCCTTGGTGGCGGCATATACTGCAAACAGCGGCACCGGCTGCATTGCGGCCAGCGAGGCGACATTGAGGATTTTACCCTTGCGGCTGATGAGTTCAGGCAGCAGAAACTGGGTGAGCCGGGTGAGGGCAACGACATTGGTGAGAATCATGTCCAGATTGGTGCCGCTATTGCTTTCGGAGAATAAGCCGTAGCTGCCAAATCCGGCATTGTTGACCAGGATGTCCACCGGTTGCTTGAGCTCGCCGATGCGCTCGGCCAGCTGGTCGGCGGCCATGGCCATCGAGAGATCCTGGACGATGATGAAGGTGCTAGTGCCATATTCATTCTTGAGCTCATGCGCAACAGCCTCGAGGTTTTGCTCGTTCCTGGCGACAAGGATTACATTATAACCGTCCCGGGCAAGTAATTTACATAGCTCATAGCCGATGCCGCCAGAAGCGCCGGTGACGACAGCCGTTTTTGGCGTGGTTTCCATTATGTAGCCCCCCATGTTTTTTCTGTATTATATCATGGATTTGCCTGCTCCTTGACAGTGTCATCAGTTGGGCAGATAATCAAATAAATGGATTCATGCACCGGAAGGGGATGCATTATGGAGTTTACCCTGTCTGAAGCAATCGAGTTCAGTCGCCAGGGTTCAATAGAAGCCTGGGTGCACCTGTTTCTCTGTTCGGAGGCTGGCCATAATCGTGCCTTTGCTGATGGATTGAAACAGCAGAAGCGCCATTGGGTGGGGCCCGTTCAGATTGAATTCCAACATCTTCGGCCCTGCTGTGGCCCGTCTGAGGGGATGGAGTATCAAGTCTCCCAATCCAGTTGGGAGTGGGATATGGAGATCTTCAGGCAACACCTGAACCGGGGTTGGGCGCCGCCGCCTCTGATCGCAGAAAACCGTGGAGATCACCTAAGCGTACGGGATGGCAATCATCGTCTGGAGGCGTTGAAAAGAGCAGGTTTTTCCCTGTACTGGGTGATAATCTGGGATAATGAGAGCCCTGAAAACCTCGAAAAGTGGAGGAGGGGCGCCAATGACCTATAAATTTGCCACATGTAGAAGTAATTATCAGGATCTGTCCAGCGGCAGGGTGTTGTATAATCAGCGGGGTACAACCGCTTTTCCTGTCCGTCTGGCCAGCGAGCTGTTCCAACGCTGCGCGGCGTTGCTCCCCAAATCCGGACCATACACCGTTTACGACCCCTGCTGTGGCGGCGCGTATCTTTTGACCGCCTTGGGCTTTCTGCATCGGCAGGACATTGCCGCAATCTACGGCTCTGACATAGATAGCGAAGTTGTTCAGTTGGCGGGGAAAAACCTGGCGCTCCTAAATCATGCCGGGATGGAGCGACGTACGGATGAGCTCCAGGCACTGCTGGAGCAATATAAAAAGGAGTCCCACCGCGAAGCAGTTATCAGCGCGCAAAGGCTTCGGCAGATGATTAAGGAGCCCCTGGCTAGTAAGACGTTTATTGCTGACATAACTAATTCAGGTCTCGGACTGAAAGATATTGACATGGTGATCACCGATCTGCCTTATGGTGAGCTGGTGCAGTGGAGCGGAGCCGATGAGGAAGAGGCCATCCGGGCCATGTTCACCAACCTCCAGCCAACGCTTGCGCCACAGGGTGTGGTTGCAGTTGTCATCAGAAAAAAGATTGTTATCAATCCGATGGGCTACAAAAGGCTGGCCAGATTTAAGGTCGGGCGGCGGCAGGCCTTTATCTTCACCCGGGTAAGGTGATGGTTGGTGGTTTACAATTCCAATGCTTTCCGCTATACTTGTAATGGCGATGGAGTTCGCCGGGGCAAAAGCCCAAACCGCTTGCGAGCTGATGGGGGCTGTCGCAAAACGTTTAATTATTAACGTAGGGCGATAGCTCTTTTCTCTTGTTTTTTGCCACGATTAAGGCTTATCTCCCCAGTTGTGCTCTGTTTTTGGGCATAACAAAACAGGGGAAGGGG
>VEMY01000028.1 GCA_009711825.1 Bacillota bacterium
TCTAATATACATGGCACCTACATTATACCATGTGTTACCAATAAGGACAAGGGTTTTGCGCAGATTGTTGTGCCTACAGGTTTTTGGAATTTGTGCCTGTAAAAATGACGAAAAGCCCTATGTTCCGAGCTTTTCAAGTTAAGGTTGTGCCTTTTTCAGCGATTTACTGTACAATGCAAGCCGGTATCCCGAGCTCAATGGTCAAGAGTTAGACTCTCTCGCCGCAGAGCAAATTGGTGAAGTCAACCGCTGTATGCTTACGGTCAATTTCCGTCGGGAGCCAATCTACCTATCTCATCAGAAGTTAACTGAAGAGCGCTACAAAAAATATCAGCTGGCGGTTCGTAAAATTCCCGAGCTTGCCAGCTTGCGCGACCGGTTTATTGGCAGGGTGTTTCACCGCAATCCGGAACAGTGGCAACAAGATGTCTTGGCGCTCTTGCGATTTAACATTAATGCTGGGAGCGACGATGAGCAGTGGCTTAAGGGTTGGGAGGAAGAATCTCCTTTATAACCATTTGAATATATATTTAAAGAGGAGGTGGTTTTTTGGTCGGCTATAAGCATCCCTGCCGTTATTGTGACAATTTGGTCCCGACCAACGCCAATGTATGCCCGGCCTGTGGCAAGGTAAATCCGACGGGGCCCCTGCGGTGCCCCCGGTGTCGCAGCCCGATTCGCGAGGGTTGGGCGGCCTGCAGCCATTGTGGGCTTGAACTGAGAATAACCTGTCCGCAATGCGGTCAGTCCACATTCCTCGGCAACTATTGCACCCACTGTGACGCTTCACTGCAGGTGAACTGTCCGGAGCCAAAATGCGGGGTGACTCAGCCCCCGGGGAAAGTATGTGTTCAATGCGGGAAGCCACTTAAAAAAAACTGACAGGAGGTTGTTAATATGAGTATGCAGCCATTTACAAGTAACTTTGCCGATAACAGCACCGAGGCGGGGTTTCAATTTACATTTTACTGTGACCTGTGTCGGGAGGGGTACAAGATCAGGTTTATCGAATCCAAAACCCATAAAAAGGGGAAACTGGTCCGGGGGCTGGGCGGAATCATTAGCGCCGCATCCCACCGGCAACTACCGGGTGGGGTACGGGGTGCAGCGGGGCGCCAATGTCCTTACCGAGCGGCGCAGCGGCATGAGTCCGGAGTGGCATAAAGAGCATGAGAAGGCCTTCGAGATTGCCCAGAACGAAGCCAAGGGTCATTTTATTCGCTGCCCCAAATGCCGCAAGTGGGTGTGCGAGAACGATTGGAATGAGCAGGAAGGGCTTTGTGTAGAGGATGCCCCCAGGGAGAATGTCGAAGTGGTGGCGGCCCGGGCCAGCAAGCGCCAAGAAGATATCAAGCGCAAGGCCGCCGAGACCGATGTGTTCACCGGTACGGTAGATGCCCGGCAAACAACCTGTCCCCGCTGTGACAAGCCTGCGGGCGAAGGTAAGTTCTGCAACCATTGCGGCGCTAACCTCAGCCTGGTGGAATGTGACAAATGCGGCACCGAAAGCCCCCAGGGGACCCGGTTCTGTGGCGAGTGTGGCAATAAACTGTTCTAGTTCATAAACAAAGGCAGCTTCCAAGCCGGAAGCTGCCTTTAAAATATCTGCATGAGCGGCGGTAGGAGCAGGGCTGTAAACAGCGCAGCCAAAATCAGGGCGACGCTGCCTAGGGCGCCCGCTGTTTCACCTTCCTGCATAACTGTAGCGGTACCCAGGGCATGGGCCGCGGTGCCCATTGCCAACCCCCGGGCCAGCGGTGTTTTTACCCTGCCCAGAGACAGGAGCTGGAGGCCAAAGGCGCCGCCCAGATTGCCCGCGATAATTACCATCGCCACCGCCAGCGGCGCCGATGCGCCCAGCCCCGGCGCCAGCGCCAGGGCTACAGGCGTGGTCACTGATTTGGTCAGCAGGGCAGCGGTCAATGGCCAGTCCAGGCCTGTCAGGCGGACCAGCAGGAAAGTAGAAACAAGCGCCGTCAATGTGCCGGCAAAGCTGGCCAGCAAAACCGCCTTCAAGTTCCGAATCAGGGTTTGGCGTTGGCGGTAAAGGGCAAGTCCAAGAGCAACTGTGGCCGGAGCAAGCCAAACATCGATTACCTGGCCGCCGGCCATAAAGCGCTCATGGGGAATCTGCAACCCCACCAGCAAAAGGATTAACAGCGCCAGCGCTGGAATCAGCGGAGGGACTTTGCGCAGCCGCGGATGGCTCACCAAACGGATCCCGGCCAGATATGCCAGGGGGACGCTGGCCGCGAAAAACCAAGCTTCAGCGCTCACTGCTGCCACCTCCTGCCAGTTCGGCGACCCAGCCGGTCACTAAGATTGTCAAAGCAGTGGAAACCGAAATTACTAATAATACCGGCAGCAAATTGCGGCTCAAAAGCCCGAAGTGGTCAACAATACCCAGGGCGGCGGGCAGGAAAAATAAGGTGAGGTGCCGCAGGAAAAAGTCGCCACACTTGCTGACCGTCTCTTCTTTGACAATGCCGGTAAACAGTGCCAATGCCAACAATATCAGGCCCGCCAGCGCACCGGGAAAGCCAGTAAATTTCCCAATCAGCACACCGAGGCCGGTAAAAACTAGAATAATCGTCAAACCAGTCATCTCATCACCAACCGTCTTTATACTGTTACCAGTATAGCATGGAGGCGGGCATTGGTGAAACATGTCCTTTTGTTCGGGGTGGCGGGCTAAGGCACGGAGATGTATAATTGTTGGAAGGGAGGAAAGTATATGGGGCCAATATATGAGTACATATTTAGTGACCTAAATCTTGAGGATAAGCTAGTTCTTGATGCCGCCACCGGCGCCGGAAGAGCGACCCGCGCCTGGGCAGAGGCTATACAGTTCCAAAGGGCCAGGGCGAAGATAATCTCTGTGGATCACGATCAGCCCCCGGAGTGGGTGGTTCAATTAACCGACTTGCTTGGCGATTTGGCTCAGTTTGTTGATTTCCGCGAGGCAGATATTTTCTCCTTGAGTCTGTTGCCAGACCAGTCTGTGGACATAGTCAATTGTGACAATACAATAGTTTTTCTTAATCCTCGTCCTCTCAGGCTGCTCGCTGCATTCCAGGAGTTCAAGCGTGTTCTTAAACCTGGAGGCAAGCTGATTGTTGTATCCGAGCTGCCGGTGGAAAATTCTCCTGAATGCCGTGGGCAGTGGCAGCGCTGGCAGTTGGCAAAATCAATCTGGGCCTTGAGTGGCGAGGTGTGGGCTGTGGAACCATTGCCAGAGGAAGTGGAGGCAGCATTGATGCAAATGGATTTTTCCGTTGTCGCTCAGCAGCAATTTCCTGGAGCCCGGCTTTGCAATTTCGAAGGGATAGTGAACGAGTGGCGTGAACGCATGTTGGATAAAATTGCAGGTCTGCCCTGGTCTGAGCTCAGGGAGCCGTTGCGTCGGGAGGTAGCTGCAGTCTGCGCGCGAATTGAGACAGATGGCTATCTTAGCGCTCCTGGGCGCTATGTTCTTAAGTGTGTCCGGCAATAGAATCAGGAGCGTATATGTGAATGTATCTATCGAGGGGGAGTCTAGTATGAAGTGGCCTCAAAGGCGCTCACCGTTATGGTTTATTGCAGGGGCTGTGCTTGCCCTGGCAGTCGCCGTTATTTTCGTTTTGTTTTATGGAGTCATTTTCAACCATAACCTGGGTAATCTCAATCTGTGTGGGATTGTGCTAATTTTTTTCCTGCTCTTTCAGTTAATTGCCCTGGCTGGTTTTTGGGGACGGAGAATCCTTGTGGTTTGCGCCACGCTGGGGATTATCTCTGGCTTGATCTTGTTTCTCAGCGTGATTGCGAGAAATGTCGGCGGCTTTGAGGGTCTTGTGGGCGCACTGTCCATGTTGATGCTGATTGCTGCCGGGTTTGCCCTGGGACTAATTCTCGAGCTGGCGCACTTTCTCTGGTTGCAGGTAAAGCGCAAGCATAAATAAAATTGGAGGGGATTAAAATGAAAGAGATGTTGCTTGTTCTCAATAAGGATGAACATACGGTTAGTTATATTGAAACGCAGACCGGTCAAACCTTAAAGACAATCTCTGTGGATCAAAATCCGCACGAAGTAGCAATTACCCGTGATGGACGCAGGAGCTATGTCACTAGCTCCGGTGGCAATTCAGTTAGCGTCTTTGATAATGAGACATTGGAAATGGTCGGACACATCACCCACCCTGAATTCAAGTTTCCCCATGGAGTGGGCCTGAACAGCAGTGAAGATACGCTTTGGATAGCTTCAACCTATGCAAATACAGTTTTTCTGATTGACACGAAAGAGTTTAAGGTGCGAAAAACAATTCCCACGTATCAGGAGCTCGTGCATATGATTTACTTTTCGCCTGATAGAAAAAAAGTCTATGTCCCAAATATCGGCTCCAATAACATAACTCTATTTGATGCAGAATCGGAATCAATTATCACTCATTTCCCGGTGGGCAGGGGCCCGGAGGGGGCGGCGGCGCATCCAGATGGCAAACGATTGTTTGTGGCGAATCAGGATGAGGACAGCTTGCATATCTATAATTTAGACGATTTATCGCTTGCAGTTAAGCTCCGCCTGGGACGCTGTCCAATCCGCCTGATCTTCAGTCCCGATGGGCGTTATGCTTTGATTCCCAACCGCGAGGGCGACTGTGTAAGCGTGGTTGATACCAACCTCCAAAGGGAGATTAAGCGTATTCCAGTGGGGATCTGGCCCGGCGGTACAGTCTTTAATGCTGCCGGAACTGTTGCCTGGGTAGCCAATAACAAGACCAATGATATCTCTGTTATCGATGTCCAATCGCTACAAGAGGTTGACAGGATTCCGGCGGGAATCCATCCCGATGGCATTGGTTATATTCCCGGCGATGGAGAATAAACCATTAGTATGGAAAAATTGTCAAATGCGCAAATTCCCAGTATATGCAGGAAATTATTTTTCTCTGGCGAATAATATGTAATAGCAGGTCCGATGGACAGAATAGTCCCCGGACCATTTTTTTTCGGCAGCGCAGGTCTTGGTAAGCAAATCATGTCAGGAGGTAAGAAGGGTGAATCTGAACCTATTTACCCGGGAGTTGGACTCGTTGCTGGACGTTGGTTTTTCCGACATAAGAGCACAGGCTGCCTCAGGACTCCAAAGCACTGCTGGTGGAGGAGATTGCCGAAACCGAGTTTTGACGGCTGAGAAAATTCTGGCTTTGGTTAGTTGTAATACGTTGGCTGTGCCGGAGCCGGTGCTGGCGAAACTGCACAAGGCGATTTTTGACAGCTGTGCCGACGTACGCAGGCCGCTGATTCGGACTCTGTTCTATGTTGGCAATCAGACTTCGGTGCCGCCGCTTGATGAATTGGCCGCTTATATTCAAGATGCCGAAAGTGAAAGTTTAGCTGTCGACACTTCCCGGGCTGCTTGTGTTTCTCGGGGGCGAAAACTTTATGGCGATAGCAGTCGTTTCGCTCTAATTTCCGGAAATCTGCGGTTGGCAGATCTTTTAGTTGCCCTGGCCGAGGAAAAGGAGGCACTAATTCATTTTGCTTCGCCTCCCTATGAAGAATTGATTGATCTTGACTGGGATATTCAGATTATTGACCGACAATACATGGGTAGTCGGCACTGGAATCAGTTCTGCGCTCATTTGCATGATGCAGACGATCAGACACCGTTAATTGTCATCGACCGAAAGCCCGGCGAATCAGAAGCATTTGCCAAGCCGGTGAAACATATCGATAATTTGTTTTACATTAATGAATCACAGGGTGATTTGATTGTCGAATTGGTCAGGGAGGTTCTGACCGGCGAAAAGATTCACTTCGCTGCTTCCTTGGGTAAGGTCTCACTGTTAAATCAAAAGATTTAGCGAGTTTAGTTTAAATCAGCCCCACGTTTTCGTGGGGCTGATTCTACTTTTCTTGCTTATCGCAATACAGGTGCATTGCATCCCGCATGAACTTTGCCAGGCCGGGTTTGTATTTATCTATATTGGCGGAGGAACGGTTGTCGGAAACATAGAGATTAGCCAGCTGTCTGAACATCTCTAGGTTACATTTATAGAAGCGGTTATCGATTAGTTGATGCCAGCGAGCGATCGCTTTCTGGACTTCCTCCTCCGCCGGATCGCGCTCGGTTAGTGCAGCCAGAGCGCGGAATATTTTTTCACTCTCCTTTCTCATTTCTATCCAATCCTGGTGGGTATTTTTCACTTTAATCCCTCCTCATTAGAGTATATGGCTCCCGCCGCAGATTCGCTAAAAAGTGTACTTCCGACTGATTTCACCAGGAGTAAGGCGACAAAGAGGCAGCCCTTTAATCTAGAAAAAGACTGAAAATAAGTTATGGGTTTCACTTATGCTGATTTTTTGTTAAAATTGGACTTATAAAGTTAGCGTTCCAATATAATTACTGCTGGAGTGCGAAGATTCTAATTAGAAGGGGGTGTATTGCCCGGTCCGGCGCAGAAAGCGGGTTTTTATGGACAAGCTTTCTTACACATAGCTATGTGCCGCCTGCCTGTCTGGCAGGGAGAATGTCTTCTCGAACCGGGTGAAATTGATGACATCTGTGGAAACAATCAAGAAGTCTCGTAATGTGTTGGCCGAGTACACCTATCAGCCTGCGGCCGCAGAGAAGGGCTATACAGGCAAGTCCCTGTATGTCAATCTCTCTGACGGCACTATTAAAGCAAAGACTATTACCGAGCAAATGAAGGACGTTTTTATTGGCGGCAAAGGGTTTGGTCTCTGGTATCTCTGGAATGCAGTAACACCTGAAACCAAATGGAATGACCCTGAAAACGAAATAATTATTTCAGCCGGCCCGATTGGCGGTATCACCCAGTACCCGGGCTCCGGCAAATCGCTAGTGGTTACCCTCTCGCCTTTGACAGGTTCTGTTATGGACAGTAATGTCGGTGGCTATTTTGGTCCTTATCTCAAGTTCTCCGGTTGGGATGCTCTGGAGCTTCAGGGTAAAGCTGAGCGTGATACCGTCCTTTTCATTGACGGTGACACCGGCAAGATCACGTTGGAAGAAGTGGACCTGGACCCCTCCGCAAGTCATCTGACCAGCGAGTTGCTAACCGAAGCTTATGCCGAATCGGAAGCTGACCGCAAGCATATCTCCGTTGTCTCAACGGGCAGCGGCGCCGATAACACTCTCATCGGTCTTCTGAACTTTTCCTTCTATGACAGCCGTCGCAAAGTTACCCGCCTCAAGCAGGCTGGTCGTGGCGGCATCGGCACAGTATTCCGGGATAAAAAGATTAAAGCGCTGGTGGTCCGTTATTCAAAAATGACGGGCAAAGATAATAACCCCGTAGATTACGATACAATTGCCCGCACCGGGCGGAAACTCCATAAAGAGATCAATCAGTTCGACGATGTGCAGTGCCGGATGCGGCAGGCGGGTACTGCTAACCTGATGACAGCAATGAATGATTATGACCTCCTGCCGGTAAACAATTTCAAGTATGGTTCCCATGTGGACGGTAAAAACATCTCCACCGAGGCCCTGATTGAACGGTTCACTCAAGGCATGTACGACGGTTGCTGGTTCGGTTGTTCGATGTCCTGCTGTAAGGCAGTGGACGATTTTGAACTCAAGACCGGCCCCTTTAAAGGTGAAAAGGTTATCGTTGATGGACCGGAGTATGAGAACGCTGCCGGTTTGGGCGCCAACTGCGGCATTTTCGATTTGGATTATATTTTCGAGGCCAACTTCTATTGTGATACTTACGGCCTGGATACCATTTCCACCGGAACGCTGATGGCGTTTGCCATGGAATGTTATGAGAACGGCATCATCGACAAGGAAGTTACCGGCGGCATGGAGCTGAAGTTCGGGAACAAGGATGCCGCCATGGAATTGCTACATCAGATGGGTCAGGGCCGGGGCTTTGGCAAAATCGCTGGTCAGGGTGTTCGCCGGATGAAAGAACTGTTCATCAAAGAATATGGCGCCGACCCCGAGTTCCTCCAGGATATTGGCATGGAGGCCAAGGGCCTGGAGTATGCTGAATACGTCAGCAAAGAATCGCTGGCTCAACAAGGTGGTTTCGGCCTGACCAATAAGGGGCCCCAGCATGATGAGGCCTGGCTGATATTCATGGACATGGTGAATAACCAGATTCCTACCTTCGAAGACAAAGCGGAGGCGCTGCATTACTTCCCCATGTTCCGGACCTGGTTTGGTCTACAGGGGCTGTGTAAGCTGCCCTGGAATGATGTAGAACCGGAAGGAAACAGAGAATTGCCTGACGCTGCAAAAGTGCCTGAGCACGTGCAAAACTATGTCGATATTTTCAATGCTGTTACTGGAAAAAACATCGACAAAGAAGAAATGATCCGTCAGTCGGAACGGGTCTACAATTTCCAGCGGGTCTTCAACCTGCGGATGGGTTTCGGCAAGCGGGAGCATGACGCTATCCCTTACCGCTCAGTGGGACCGGTAACTGTCGAGGAATACGAGTCCCGGGCCGAGCGTTATGACGGTCAGCTCAAAGAGCTTGGCCATTCCCCAGAGCAGATGAGCACAGAGGAAAAAATGCAAGTTCTCCGTAAACATCGCCTAGAAATGTACGAGACTCTTGTAGATACGGTTTACAAGCGCCGGGGCTGGACCATGGACGGCGTGCCCACTCTCGAACATCTGCAAGCTTTAGGTATCGATTTCCCTGAAGTTGTGGAAGTGGTAAAGAAGCATCTTTAATCTAAGCCGGGGGGATTTTCTTGATTGAAGTGAATGGCAGAAAAGTACCTTATGAAGAGGGTATGACCGTGAAAAAACTCTTGGATAAAATGAACTATACTTTTTCCATGATTCATGTATGGGTGAATGGAGAATCGGTTCCGAAACAGGATTGGGAGACGTTTGTCATCCCACCACAGGCAAAGGTTCAGGCCCTGCATCAAATTGCAGGTGGCTAAATTATAAGCTCCGGCTTCGACGCCGGAGCTTTGTTTTTTGCGTTAAATAATTTCTAACCCGTTACAGATAATTGACAAATACTGATTCGTTTTGACACGCAGACAAAAAAGGATTACAGTGTTAATAATATTAACACCGTTAAAAATTTATATGTTTTGGAGGAAGATATTAATGAAATCTGTTGTAATCTATACCACACGTTATGGAAGCACTGCCGAAGTCGCCGGCAAATTGGCCGGGGCCTGTAATGCGGACTTGATTGATCTTGCTAAAACCAATACTGTAAACTTGGAGCAATATGATGTCGTTTTTTTAGGTAGCCCAATATTTTCCAGCAATCTCGCCGGCAAGATGAAAAAATTCTGCGACGAAAATTCGACTGCTTTGCTAAACAAGCGTTTGTATCTGTTCATATGCTGCGCCCATGAAGGTGAGGAGGCCCGGAAGCAGATAGACGTTGCCTGGCCGGAGCAACTGGTAGCCCATGCAGCAGACAAAACCGTTTTGGGTGGCGCCGTGATTCTGGAAAAATACAATTTCCTGATTCGGGCACTGATGAAGAAGCTTGGCATTAAGGAAAGTTTCACACGCATTGATGAAGAAGCCATCGCCAAATTGGCCGGGAGTGTCAACGAATGACAAATAAAGAGTTGCAACGGCAGCGGATGAGGGGTTATTTCATCGACGCAGCTATTGAGCTCATCGACAATGAAGGGGTGGAAGCGGTAAGCGCACGCCGGGTCGCTGAGTTGGCCGGCTATTCCTACGCCACCATTTACAATTATTTTACCGACATCAAGCATCTCTTATGGCATTGTCTGCCTATCTATATTGAGCGCATTAACCAACAGTTACAGCCGGAGCGGATGCCCGGACCTACCGGACTCGATAAATTACGTCAGTCGGTACGGGCATATGCCAAATTCTTTGTCGATTATCCCCATAGCTTCCGCTTTATTTTTCTTACGGAGCTGGGAGATACACCTGAAGAGCTCATCAGCACCATGGAAAAGCCGACCTTCAATGAGACCTTAATGCGCATTCTCCAGGAATGCGTGGCTGAAGGGGTGCTGACACCGGAACAAGCATCGGCTCTCATAGGCATGATTGGCTTTACCGTCAACGGGGCATTGCTTTTTTATCTAAACAACCGTCTTGATGTGGACGAGGAAGAATTCTTTATCATGCTGGATAAAGCACTTGATCCAGCGCTCAACTACGGAGGGAAATAAAATGAAGAAGTCGGTAAAAATTGTTGGTATTGTCGTTCTGGTTCTGGCGATTGCCATAAGTGCTCTGGTTTTGCGCTTCGTTAGGGCGGCGGATGAGACGTCTGAGCTCCTCGCTGCCGCGTCGCTTGCCAATCCCGACCTCAGCATGGTTGGCGCCGGTGAATACTTTGGTGAGTTTAATACACCGGTACTTGCCGTTAAAGTCAAAGTCACGGTTGCCAATCAGCAAATTGTTGCTGTTGAAATCATCGAGCATGACCATATGCGCGGCGGACCAGCGGAAGCGATAGTAAATACGGTAATCGAGCGCCAGGAACTGCTTGTCGACCATATTTCGGGAGCTACCCATAGTTCCAAGGCAATCCTTCTGGCTATTCAGGACGCACTTCAGTGAGTTGTGATAGCTGTACCGTGCTTGCGAAAGGCACAATCGGTACCGAATCAATGGTATAATGTAGACGCAAAATTGTTTCGGAGCTGATGAAATTGTTTATTGGAATGCGCATTTTTAAGACTGCTGTGGCGGTAGCGATATCTGTGTATCTGGGTATTTTGATAAATTTGGATTCCCCTTTCTTTGCCGCCATCGCTGCACTAATTACCCTCCAGGGGAATTTGGTCGACTCATTCAGTATGGCAAAATACCGATTGCTGGGAACGGTCTTCGGCGGGGGGTTTGGATTGATGGGCGCTACACTCGCCTGGAGTAATCCCCTGATGATTGGCCTTGGTATTGGAGTTATTATTTTCCTGGCCAACAAGCTGAAGTGGAACAAAGCAATTCCTATTGCTTCAATTGTCTATGTTTCCATCATGCTGGTTGAGGGAAGCAGCATTTACTACAGCCTGCACCGGGTTTTAGATACCTCTGTCGGGATTGCAGTCGCAGTGATTGTGAATATGGCGATTTACCGGCCGTACAGTCGTGATCGGGTTATGAAGGTTTCGATTGACTTGGTGGAAAAATTCCGGCGGACGATAAAGCTGTTTCTCTGCACCAAGGATGACCTCTGCATGACCGCTGTTGAGAAGGAGTTGGCTGTGCTGGAGGCCGAGCTGCCGGCTCTGAAAAAAGAAGCGCGCATGCATATTTATCGTGCCGAGGATGGAATTGATTTTGAGGCGGTAAAGGAACAATTTGACGCCCTGTACCAGAATCTCAGTATGTTGGCCGCTATGGGCCATGGCCTGCAACTGAAAACCGAAATGGTTCAGCGGCTTGAAGATCTCTACGGTTTAGAGCTGAATCCAGGAAGGAATCTTAGCGACAAAGATATAGTCTTCAACTACCACCTGGAGATTGCCCTGGACTTACTATGTCAATTGAAGAAAACCTTTAATTTGCCTATTCATGAAAAGCAGACGGCAGAGGGTTAGGCAAGGGAGCGGCGAGATGGAGCAATCCCTAGAATTATTGACTGCGAAAATTGTTCCCGGTAGTCGGCTTTTGCGTTCCTGGCCCCTGGTCGGTGGGGTATCGGCAACAGTAACGGCCGTGGAGCTGACCTTGTCTGAGGGTGCGCTGTTAAAGTTGGTCATTCGCTGTCATGGCGAAGCCGACAGGAAGAGAAATCCTAACATTGCGGCCGACGAATATAATTTGTTACATATTTTATATTCTGCCGGTTTGCCCGTTCCCCGCCCTTATTATGCTGGTTTCTGCACATCATTTCCCGCTCCCTGTCTGGTGATTGAATATATAGAGGGGAAGGCTGAATTTGCCCCGACCAATTTGCCCGCTTACCTCAGACAAATGGCTTCTGCCTTGGCGAGAATACATTCCCTAGATGTAGAGTTGCTTAATTTATCGTTCCTGCCCCGACAGTCTGAGGTTTTGCCGGCATCTGGTCGATTATCTCTGGTTCATGGCGATTATTGGCCGGGAAATATTCTCTGGCAGGAGCAGAAGCTGGCTGCAATTATTGATTGGGAAGATGCCTGTGTGGGCAGCCCCCTTTATGACCTGGCAAACTGCCGCTTGGAACTGCTTTGGGCCTTTGACCAACATGTCATGCAGGCCTTTACTTCGGAGTACCAGGCCCTGTCTGGGCTCGATCTAAGCTTGCTCTCATGTTGGGATATTCATGTTGCGAGCAAATCTCTGCCTAAAGTAAAAGGCTGGGGTTTGCCACCGGCGCGCGAGCAGGAAATGGAAGTAAAGGGGCATTGGTTTATAGATTATGCCCGAAGAAAGTGTAAATTTTAACAAGCTCAGTTGCCGCCCGAATTAGAAACGCCGGATAAGTCCTAAAATCCGGCGTTTATTTATTTCCTTAGAATTTACTCAGCAAAAATTGTAAAAAAGGGAGGATATTGTTGTCGCTTACCGAATTATTATAACAATCCGGCCGGGAGTGAGTCTGTGCTAGAACAGTTTGTCTTGCGACGGAAAGGAGGGACATTGCTTTATTAGACGTTGGCCGGATGCCAGAGAAAATCAGAGAGGGAGGAATATTTGAATGGAGTTGACCGCGGCAACTTGGTTTTGGCTGCTTGTTCCGATGCCCCTGCTGATTGTATGGGCTATCCTCAGCTACTTTCATGAGAAGAGGGGGGAAAGCAAATGACCCCAACCTACATTACCTTTGGCTTCTATCTGGTTGCCATGATAACTGTCGGAATCATTACTTATCGCATGACTAATACGCTTTCAGACTACGTAATCGCCGGACGGAACCTTAATAAGTGGGTGGCTGCGCTTTCTGCTCAGGCCAGTGACATGAGCGGTTGGTTGCTCCTGGGCCTGCCCGGCGCTGCATATGCTACCGGTCTCGGCGCCTGGAGTATCTGGATTGCAATTGGTTTGGCTACCGGGACATTGTTAAACTGGCAGTATGTGGCCAAAAGACTGCGGAGTTTCACCGAAACCTTTGGCGATTCAATTACACTCTCCGATTATTTCGCCAATCGTTTTCAGGACAAAACCCATGTTCTTAGGATAGCTTCCGCTATTTTTATTCTTACTTTCTTCTTGTTCTACACTGCTTCCGGACTGGTGGCCGGCGGCAAACTCTTTGAAGCAGCCTTCGGCATGGATTACACAACTGCGCTGCTAATCGGTACATTTGTTATTGTCGCCTATACGTTTATGGGCGGATTCTTTGCGGTCAGTTGGAGCGACTTCTTCCAGGGTGGCCTGATGTTCCTTGCGTTGATCATTGCCCCGATTTTGACAATACAGTATGTTGGAGGTTTGGGTGCGGTGGCAGATGCCATCAGCAACGCCAACCCCGGTTTGTTGGATATTGGCGCCGATGTGGATTACGCTATCGAGAACGGAGGACAATGGGTCTCACTTGGCTCCATGAGCGCTGTAGCGATAATCTCCGCTCTTGCCTGGGGGCTAGGGTACTTTGGCCAACCTCATATTCTCGCTCGGTTTATGGCTATCCGTTCGCTTAAGGATGTGAAGGTCTCGCGCCTTATCTCTGTGGTCTGGGTAGTCCTCACCCTTTATGGTGCTGTA
The DNA here is from genome assembly GCA_009711825.1 of Bacillota bacterium. Lineage (NCBI taxonomy): Bacteria > Bacillati > Bacillota > Bacillota bacterium. The sequence goes on from VEMY01000028.1 coordinate 13,607, forward strand.
TTTGTCGGCTTCATCGGCATTTCTGCATTTGGCCCCGGCAACGGGTTACCTGACCCCGAGTGGGTGTTCATGGAAGTTGTCCAACTGGTCTTTAATCCTTGGATAGCTGGAGTATTGCTGGCAGCGGTTCTGGCTGCGATTATGAGCACCATCGACTCTCAGTTGCTGGTGTCTTCCAGCGCACTGACAGAAGACTTCTATCACACGTTCTTCCGGCGCAATGCCAGCCAGAAGGAGCTGGTTTGGGTAAGCAGAGTTGCCGTGCTTGTTATCGCGGGGATTGCACTGATTCTTGCCTTCAGCGGCGGACAGGTTTTGGAATTGGTGGCATACGCTTGGGCCGGTTTCGGCGCTGCCTTTGGCCCTGCGGTACTGTTCTCCCTGTTCTGGCGGCGGATGACCAAGAATGGCGCCTTGGTCGGCATGATTGTCGGTGGACTCACCGTCATTCTCTGGGAATACACCGGCTCTGCCCTCTATGAAATCGTTCCCGGCTTCTTGTTCTCCTCCATCGCCATCGTTGTTGTCAGTCTGCTTGGCAAAGAACCTACTCCTGAAGTGCTCAAAGAATTTGACAATGCAGAGGAAATTGTCAAGGCAGGTTAGGTCAGTTAGAAACGTAGCCCCGGCGCAAGCCGGGGCTTTAAAAAGCTAGTCTAGTTGATTTTACTTGTTTTTTGTTGTATGATGGTGTCGGAGGTGGTAATATGGCCAAAGATTTAATAACTGCTCAAGCACTTGCCGACACGCTTGACCTTTCGGTAGAAACAATTTGGCGGTACACCCGGACAAAGCGGATTCCCTATGTTGAATTGGGCAGCAGGCAATATCGCTATAATCTTGAGGCAGTGGTTGCCGCTTTGGCTGGCACTGCTGTTGGGGAAGAGTCAGGCGATTATCGGACAACTCCCAGCAGGCCGGCGGCACAACAGGGAGGCAGGTATGAACTGCTTGCCGGCAAATCGGTTCTGACCCCGGCCCCGAGTATTCTACACCAACGGGTAGCCCGGGAGTTGCAGTATTTGCTCATTACCTATTTTAGACAAATTGACCCCCAGGGCGAGGTTTTTAGCGCGCCTCTGGATGTGGCCCTGGCCGATGACACGATTGTATGCCCGGATATTATCTATGTTGCCGGCCCGCAACGGGACATACTTAAGGATACAAAAGTTGAGGGCGCTCCGACGTTGATAGCCGAAGTCATGTCCCGGGACAGCCGTCGTCGCGACCGGATTGACAAAATGGAGATTTACAAACAAGCGGAGGTTCAGCATTATTGGTTGCTGGACCCAATCGAGAAAATCCTGGAGTGTTTTGTCTACGACAAAGGCTATTACAGCCGGCCGGCAGCGGGCATGGAAGCCGAAGTCGTGGAGCATCCCGATTTCGCGGGGCTAAACATTCCCCTGGCTAATCTCTGGTGGGAGTAAATCAAAAAGCCCGGACAGTTATAGTGTGTGTCCGGGCTTTATTGCGCTTATGCTTGCTGAGGTTTTGCAGCGGCTTTATTTTTTGTCTCGGCCGCCTCCACAGTCTCTGTCCACATCTCCACTAATTCACAACCGTTAATCAGGCGGATATTCAAATCTGCTGCATATTGTCTAGCGTTGGCTGTATAGTCAGAAGTCGTAACCACATAGCCACCCCTGGCCTTTTGCTTTAGCATCTGGGAGTGGATTATTGCAATCGGCTCGAAGCCAACCTTGTTATCTTCTTGATAACACTTAACCTGTCCCAAGTATAGTCCATCGGACTGATGCAGGCGCAGATCAACGCCATAGTCATTGCTAGCCATTGTTACTTCTACAGAACAATTATAATACTGCTCAAGGACCCGGCCAACAAAACGTTCAAAATCCCAGGGGGTTTCTTCATCGTCATCACCATTGCCAAAACGTCGGATTAATCCCTTGAGCAGAGTTATTTTCATGTCTTTATTGCAGCGGGTAAGCTGGGTGATGGTGGAATTTAGCAATGTGGTCTTCTGCCGATACTCTTTTGCCCAGTAGATGCCGAATCCCAGAACTGCCAGCAAGGCCAAAAAGATTGCCGCTTCCACAAGCGTCACTCCAATCTACTTTTTGACCTTCAGTATTCCCAGCGAGGCTCCGGATATCCGGTTCAGGCCTGCTACAGTGGCTGAGTCTTATTTGCGTGGCGCTTCAAACCCCTCAAAAATCACATTGTCGAATATTTGAATGTCCCGCTTGTAGCTCTCCATATCCTTGACAGTCCAGGTAAGCAGATATAGGCCTTTTTGCTTCAGGCGCTTTGCAAGCCACCCGGGCAGGGTGCCCGTTTCGTAGGCGACAAAAGAAGGTTCGCTGATCTTATTCAAAAGTAAGTAGCGTAAAACAAACTTCTTCCACCAGGCCAGGTCTTCGTTCTTAAAATCGCTGGAAAGTTGTCCCCGAATATACTGGGGGGCATGTTTTTTTATGTACGCCAGCACAAACGGGTTAAAGGCCTGGATTGCAAAATCGCCTGTGTAATCCTGTAAATCATCGATTAGCGCCTGTTCCAACGGACCAACGGCGCCTTCATTTTTTACCTCAATCAATAGCGGTACTTTGCCATCAATGAGCGACAGTAGATCTTTAAGCAGCGGAATTCCCTGATCGCCATCCAGCAGGCGCAAGCCCTCTAATTGATCCCAGGTAAGGTCCGCAGTGTTCATGTCTAAACCGATCATTCGTTTTAAATTATAGTCATGAAACACTATCACCCGTCCATCCGCCGAAAGCTGTACGTCAATTTCTATCCCGTAGCCCTTGTCAATCGCCCGGCGAAAGGCATGTATAGAGTTTTCGGGAACATCCGCATCGTCAGTGTGCAGCCCTCGATGAGCGATGGGGACTTGCTTCAACCAGGCAGTTTTGTTCGATTGACGCACATTTGGACCGGGATTGATATATATGCAGAGAGCGAGCGCCAGGAGCAATAAGACAAAGGGAACTAATATGTAGACCAAATCAGTACCTCCTTGGACAAGCTTATTACTAAGCATATGCCGAATACTCGCGCCGGTCAAGGCAAAGTGCGATAATGATGTCAAGCCTCTTTGTACGTAGTTATAGAAAATGGCCATTTTGTGGTGCGTTATTGATAATTACAGATGAACCCCCGGCGTAATTCGGCTTTACTTCTTTTAAAATCGTGGCAAAGCTGTCGAGATTATCATCAGGGATTTCAGCTATGCAAAGCCGGATACATTTAGCTGGGTCGACTCTAATAGTGCCCGGGACCCAATCCTCGGGAAAGCAATCCGCAGCCGACTGGACTATTATCCCCAGTTGCTTGAGTCTGTTGCTAAAGCTCTCAGCTTGTTGAGTGGGTAACTCCAGCCAGATGAAAATACCATGTTGAGGAACATGCCAGTTGAGGCCTGGGGGGCTTAGGGCCTGAAAAATTACCTGAGCCTTCTTTAGTTTAGTTGTATAGGCGCTTTTTATTTTACTGATATGTTTGGCATACAACCCGGACTTAATGAATATGTCCAATGCTGCTTGGTGGAGGCCGGAAGTGTTAAGGTCGCTGAGGTGTTTAAGGTTGGTGACTTGCTCTTGTAAAGTATTATTGAGAACTGCTGCCCCAATGCGCAATCCAGGCATAAACGTCTTCGAGAAGCTGCGGATGTAGGAGTTCTTTTGCTTGTGTCATAGTAATGGATTGGCAGTGACCCTTTCTTGGAGCCTAGGTCAGCCAGGTAGTCATCTTCGATGATCTGTATATTGTATTTGTTTGCCAGCCGAGCAATTGTCTGCTTGTCCTCTCGGAAAGGGTATAAGCTGTGGGATTTTGATGTCTGGGCATGACGTAAAATGCAAGAAACCGACCAGTGCTAAACAGAGATTCTAGTTCCCTGAAGCCGTATCCATGCTTAGTTCGTTCATGAGAGCGTAATAAAGATTGTGTAAATGGGTATAACTACCAACTAAAGGAGTTGACCATTTATGCAAAAAGCCGAGAACAAAACCATCAAAGAATTAGCCCGTGAATGTGAAACTGTCGATGATGTCCATAACATGCTCAAAGACCTCTTTAAAGACACCCTACAGCAGATATTCGAGGGCGCTCGGGTTGCTCTCCAGCATTGCCCTATCTGCCAGAAGGTAAGAGCCGATACTAGTCTAAACAAATCACTAGCGAATAAACCATTTACACAAAAGTAATTACACTCCTTGCCCGACAATCTTGAGCGTGCATTTTATCGACACAACAGTTTGCTGAGTGAGGCTGTCATAGAATATGCGCACACTATAGTAAAACTCTGTGATATGATGATTGAGTCAAATGTACAGCACTGGAGGTAAAATACATGCCTGATGCCCATATTCTTATCGTCAATCCCCGGGATTTAAAAGTACTTCTGCTTAAACAACAAGTACACTGGACTCTTCCTGTTTTTCCTGGCAATGAACGCCACTCCGAGGTGAACGGAATCACCCAGGCTATCCGAAAACAGCTGGGATTACGGGTTCATCTATTGCACTGTATTCAGGACCACCTCCGGGTTTACGCAGCCGAGAACCTCAGTGCAAATATTACTCCCCTTAACGGGCGCTGGTTTAGCAAAGAGGAACTGGGGAGCCTAGACTCGGAGCATTCTAAATTACTCGCAAAACATTCAATCGGCAAACTGTTGCCGATTACTCCACCTTGGGCCCGAATCGGTTGGTTTGAGAAGGCGGAAAAGTGGATACTGGAGAAGCTTGAAAAGAAGGGAACGCCAGCAACAGGGCCGATTGAGCACGTCAAAGTCTGGGGCCTGTCTTGCATACTGAGGGTTCCCACTGACCAGGGCTGGGCCTGGTTTAAAGCTGTGCCCCCGGTCTTTTCCCGGGAGCCTGGGCTGGTCAGGCACTTGAACAAGAGATACCCGGGCTCAGTTCCCCGGGTTATATCCACCAACAGCGGTAAGGGTTGGCTGCTTACTAGGGATTTTGGTGGACGTGCGCTATGTGATTTTACCGATCCGGCTTACTGGGCCACTGTGCTCAAGTCCTATGCCCAGCTCCAGCAAGAGGAGGTCCCCTATGCTAAGCAGTTGGCTATTGACTTAGTCATTAGAGGCGGCTTGGATCGCCTGGAGAGTTGGGCTAGTTTACTGACTGAGTCATCAAATATGGCCACCCAGGGACTTATACCCGAAACAGCTGCAAAAGAATGGGGCAGGATTGTACCGGCGATTAAGCAGAAGTGTCGGCAACTTGCAGCATACAAAATCCCCGAAACCCTGGAGCACGGCGACCTGTATTGCGGCAACATAAACATCAATGATGACGGAGTGGTTTTCTTCGACTGGACCGACGGCTCTATTTCCCACCCCTTCTTCAGTCTGGATCCCTTCCTAAATGAATGTGAGTTCTCAGAAACAGACAAGGAGCACATAGTCTCTAGTTACTTGAAAAGCTGGGCCACGTACTTGGGCAGGGATATAGAGGATATTACAGCCGCTTGGGAATTGGCAAAACCTCTAGCCCTAGTCCATCAAACTGTAATCTACTTTAGAATTAAGAGATCCTTGCAGCCCGAGGGCCGGTGGCAGATAGGAAACAGTCCAGAAAACTTGCTCCGCAAAACTATCGATGCCTTCAAAGATTGAAGAAAACCATAACTTTTCGCAGGAGTCAGTTATTAAACGTCGAATAGTTTAACATCTAATCTCGTGAGCCTGTTTTGTGCTTGCGGGGTTATTTTTGTAAGAACGTAAGGGAGTCAAATGTTAACTGTTTTAACATGGAATATGGACCACTGGAAGCGGAAACATGAACAGAGGCGAGAGGCCTGGGAATACCTGACTGAAGTTATTCGATCGGATATTGCTTTGCTTCAGGAATGTGTGCCTCCTGACAACCTGCCAGGCTACCATGTAATTTACCGAGAAATAGGCGGCTCAAGGAAATGGGGCTCAGCAATACTTACCCGTTTTCCTGCAGAGGAAGTAGAATTTGACAACAGTCACCCGGGGGCTGTGGTAGCGGCTGAAGTCACATTGCCAGGCAGAAAGAATTTAACGGTTATCAGTTTGTACGGTGTGATGTCCAGACTCATCGTCATTCAAAAAGCGACTTCCCCTGGCAGGACGACTACATCCATGTCAGCAAGAAACTGGCTGGAAAGCTGGTAGCCTGTGAGGTTCTTGTGGATGGAAACTGTCAGAATCTTAAGTGACCATAACCCTGTTGTAACCCGGTTTGAATTGTAAAGCCGGCATCATGTGAGAAAATTAAGTGGAGGTGTTTTGAGGTGTGCAGGTATTTTAAAATTGTCACCTTGGGTGGTGACAAATACTCGTCTTATTTAAAAGAGGAAATTGAACAAAAGGGAAGGGTCCATTTTGGCTGGGGGTGGCATGATCTAAGGCAACTGAAAAACTCCCAAAAGCTCAATGACAGCGAGAAAGTTGTTTGGCGCTACTCCAAATTTATGTTAGAGAGGCTAAACAAAGGAGATCGCTTAGTTGTACAGTTTGAACGACCTCTAAGGAAGTTTATGATCGTCGAGGTTTCAGGTGAGTATGGCTACAATGATCCCCCAGGCGATGATTTTAATCATTTCAGACCATGTAGAACACTTACACCGTTAATTGACATTGACTCAGCCGTTGTGTCTCGCGCTCTTAGGCATGATTTATCAAAACGTGGGCATTATTACCAGATTTACAGTGAGGACACAATCCAGGAGCTGGATGAGTTAATCAAGGAAGAGAAGTGGAATGCTCCTCAGTACTCAGAGAAAAGAACGGTTGAAGCCGAGTGGGCAGATACCATAGAAACTGTAGTTCCGAGTACATTTGAGATAATAGGGCGTAAATGGAAGGCTACAAGCTTCGAGCAATTTGTGGCGAGGCTAGTAGAAAATATTCCCGGAATTGAGGTTTCACGTGCTGGCGATTCGCGAAAAGGGTGGGACATGCTAATACGTATTTTCGATCCACTCTCTGGAGAGATTATGTTTGATGAAGTGCCAGTGCAATGTAAAAACCATATTGGTATTGTGAATACTGAGCGACCTATCGAAGATTTGAAGAGATGCATAGAAAACTCTGGCAAAAGCATTGCATACCTATTCATTCTTGGGGATTTGCCAGATCAGTTTACCTACAAAATAAATAATCTTCAACAGGCACTGACATCAAGGCTTAATCAGGAAATAAAGTTAGTTGTAGTTGACCAAGAACAGATAGCCAAACTATTTATGCGATACTGGCAATAAGATGGATTTGATAAGCCCTGCATCCCTGCAGGGCACTTTTTTGGCTAGGTCGACCTGCAGGATTGACGCGCATTGTCGTAGAATCATGTTAAGATAGCTCAGTATTGTGACGGAGGGGAAGAGTATGAACAATTTCAATGACAAGGTAAACTTTATCTGGACCATAGCGGAACTGCTAAGAGGACCATACAAGAAAGAGCAGTATGGCGATGTAGTACTGCCAATGGCGGTTCTCCGGCGTTTTGATTGTGTCTTGGAAGATACAAAGGAAGATGTTTTAAAGCGGTATGAGGCATTGAAAAAGACCAATCTGCAAAATATTGACCCTGTCCTCAACAGTGTGTCAAAGCAGCAGTTTAACAATACAAGCCCCTACGATTTCCAAAAGCTTCTTGCAGAGCCAGATAACATTGCCAGTAACCTGAGGAATTACATAAATGGTTTCTCAAAGAATGCTCGGGAGATTATTGAGCATTTTGACTTCGATAAGCACATCACTAAGCTTGATGATAACGACTTGTTGTATCTTATCGTATCTAGATTCGCAGAGATTGATCTTCATCCTGAAGTGGTCAGCAACCTGGAAATGGGTTATGTATTCGAGGAGCTTATCCGTAGGTTCTCGGAACATGGTGAAGCAGGTGACCACTATACCCCCAGGGAAGTTATTAAGTTAATGGTCAATATTCTCTTGAATGGAGCAAATGAGGATTTAACCATGCCTGGTAAGGTTACTACGGTCTATGACTGTGCCGCAGGTACTGGCGGCATGTTGAGTGTTGCAGAGCAATACCTTCGGGAGCTTAATCCTGATATCCAGGTTGAGGTATTTGGCCAGGAGCTAAACCCTCAGTCTTATGCTATCTGTAAGGCTGATATGATGATAAAAGACCACAACGCCAATAATATTGTTCTTGGCGATTCATTTACGAAAGATGGCCACGCAGATGAGAAGTTCCGTTATATGCTGGTCAACCCTCCATTTGGTGTGGAGTGGAAGAAGGCCCAGAAGTTTATTAAAGAAGAGCATGAGACCAAGGGTTATAACGGCCGGTTTGGGGCAGGCTTACCCCGGGTATCTGATGGCTCTTTGCTATTCCTGCAGCATCTTATTTCTAAGATGAAGGAAGATGAGCAGGGGAGCCGTATCGGTATCATTTTTAACGGCAGCCCTCTTTTTACTGGTGATGCTGGATCCGGTGAATCTGAGATCCGTCGTTGGATAATCGAAAATGATATGCTGGAAGGCATTATCGCCTTACCAGACCAGTTGTTTTACAACACTGGTATTTCAACCTATGTCTGGATAGTAACCAACCGAAAAAACAATGATCCCAAGAATGGACCGATCCGCACAGGCAGAGTTCAATTGGTTAATGCCGTAGAATATTATCAAAAGATGCGCAAGAGCCTTGGGCATAAGCGCCATGAAATCTCTGAAGAGCAGATTAACGAAATATCTCGGATTTATGCAGAGTTTAAAGATGTCGAGAACTGTAAGATTTTTGATAATGATGATTTTGGCTTCCACAAGGTTGTTGTTGAAAGGCCTCTCAGGTTAAATTTCCAAGTAACCGAGGAACGAATAGAAAGAGTAAAAGCGGAACGTGCATTTGAAAACTTAGCTGCTTCTAGAAAGAAAGGTCAAGCTGGGCAACAAGAGATTGAAGAAGGACAACAATTTCAGGAACAGATTCTTAACGTCTTATATTCTATGGATAGTTCAGTGGTATACAAAAATAGGGACGAGTTTACTAAGGTGTTGAAGAAAGCGTTTAAATCTGAGGAAGTAGTTTTATCTGCTCCTGTGCTAAAAGCAATCTTAAGTGCTCTGTCCGAGCGAGACGAGACCGCTGACATTTGCACTGATTCAAAAGGAAACCCTGAGCCAGATACTGAACTCAGGGATACTGAGAATGTCCCACTTAAGGAAGATATTCAGGAATACTTCAAAAGGGAAGTAAAGCCACATGTTCCTGACGCTTGGATTGATGAGTCTAAGACTAAGGTGGGCTACGAGATACCATTGACCAGGCATTTTTATAAGTATGAACCCCTTAGACCTTCAGAGGAAATCATGGGTGAGATTAAGGAACTCGAAAAAGACATCCTGGCTAAAATCAGGAAGGTGATGGGCAATGGCGAAATATAAGCCTTATGAGAAATATAAGGATTCAGGTATTGAGTGGATAGGGCAGGTGCCGGAGCATTGGGGGGAAACGAAAATAAAGCACATTGCCAAAATCAATAAAAGAGCACTTCCAGAAAGTACACCCAATGATTATATAATTGATTACGTTGACATCGGTAGTGTAACGCCAGAGGGTAAAGTAAATAGTGTGCAAACTGTCACCTTTGAAAAATCCCCTAGTCGGGCGCGAAGAATTATTCTAGATGGGGACACAATTGTATCAACCGTTAGAACTTACTTAAAAGCAATTACTTGGTTTGATAGTCCCCCGAAGAATTTAATATGCTCTACCGGTTTTGCAGTTTTATCACCTACCGATTCAATCAGCCCCAAGTTCCTGTTTCGTCTAATGCAGTCAGAGCCTTATATAAATGAAATTGTAAGTCGGTCTACAGGTGTTAGCTACCCTGCAATCAATGCCTCTGAAATAGGTCAATTCCTTTGCTATCTGCCACTCTTGGAAGAACAACAAGCCATCGCCAACTTCCTAGACCAAAAAACATCCGAAATAGATGCCCTTATAGCTGATAAAGAAAAGCTCATCAAGATATTACAGGAGTACAGGCAGTCAGTTATCAGTGAAGCAGTAACAAAGGGGCTTAACCCTGATGTAAAGATGAAGGATTCAGGTGTTGAGTGGATAGGGCAGGTGCCGGAGCATTGGAAGTCCAGAAAGCTTAAGCACGTTATGAAGTTGGTGTATCGTTACCCAACATATTATGGGATATCATATCAATCAACAGGTGTTCTTGAAATTCGAGGAGAAATGCTTTCTGAAGATGGAACGATTTGTACGAAATCATGCGAGCCAAGATATATTTCAGAAGAGACTGCAAGTAAATTTCCTCGAACAAAACTTGAGGTTGATGATATTGTTATGTCTGTACGTGGAACAATGGGTAAGGTTGGGATAGTTACCTTGAAAGAAGAAGGAAGTAATATAACAGCAAATCTACTTAGGTTATCACCCGATACAAATGCTATATATTCTCAATGGCTTATCAAGGTTCTCAGAAGCTTCAATTTTCACCAAGAACTTGATAACTGCTGTGATAAAACTACAATTCAAACCGTTAGGGTCCCTAAACTCCTAGATATTTATATTCCTTTTCCTTCTCTAGGAGAACAACAAGCCATTGCCAACTTCCTTGACCAAAAAACCTTTGAAATAGATGACCTTATAGCTGATATCCGAAACAGTATCGATTCCCTTAAGCATTATCGCCAGTCCCTGATATCCGAAGCAGTTACCGGAAAAATAGACGTCAGAGGATATGATAGTGAGGGACATTAAATACTTAAGGCTTAACGACTCTTCCGTTTAGGAGCTTCCTGGCGGCGACTTATTACCATATGCTCTGATGACGATTTAGAGAGGGCTAAACCACTATTGAAACAGAGCTATGAAGGTAACTAGGAGGGATCTTATGCCAACTCCATCCAAGCCAACGGAAAAGGGATTTGAAACTCAAATCGAAGAGCATTTGCTTTCTCATGGCTATGTTTCTGGCAATCCTACGGACTTCAATCGAGACTTCGCCATGGATACTCGGCTACTGTTCGAGTTCTTGGAAGATACTCAGCCCGTGAAGATGCAGAAGCTCAAGGAGATCTATAAGGAACAGTATCAATTTAAGATTGTTCGTCGCCTTCATCAGGAATTGAATAATCGGGGCATGATTGACGTTCTGCGCCACGGCATCAAAGACTATGGCGTTTATTTGGACCTAGCATTTTTTAAGCCGGCCACCAGTATGAATGTTGAGATGCTAGAGCTGTACCAGAAGAACCGAGTATCAGTTACTAGGCAGGTGCATTATAGCAATGTTAATGAAAACAGCGTGGACATGCTTCTATCTGTTAATGGTTTACCGGTAGTTATACTGGAGCTGAAAAACCAGTTTACTGATCAGAATGTTAATAACGCCATGCGGCAGTTTCAAAAGGACAGAGACCCCAAGGAAATGTTTTTCCAGTTTAAAAAAAGGGCAGTAGTTTTCTTTGCCGTTGACACTGATGAAGTGTATATGACCACCCGTTTGGCAGGGGACAGCACTTACTTTCTACCGTTCAACAAGGGATATAATGGTGGCAAGGGTAACCCGCCAAATCCAAATGGATTCAAGACAGCATATCTATGGGAAGATATTCTTGAAAGAGACAGTCTGTTGGATATCCTGAAGCGCTTCGTTTATCTGGAGAAGGAAGAAAAGAAGGATGAGAACGGCAAGCAGTATATCTCTGAGACATTGATATTTCCCCGTTACCATCAGCTAGCTTCTGTACGTGAGCTAGAGGCGGCTTCCCGCTCAGAAGGGGCTGGGAGCAGTTATCTGATTCAGCACAGTGCAGGGTCCGGGAAAACTAATTCAATCTCCTGGTTGGCACATCGATTATCCAGTCTGCATGATGAATCTGATAAACCTGTATTTGATACAGTGATTGTTATTACCGACCGTCTTGTTCTGGATCGGCAGCTACAGGACAGCATATATCAGTTGGAGCATAAGCACGGCGTCGTTGAAAAGATAGACAAGGACTCTGATCAGCTTGCCTCTGCTCTTGCCGGGGGGACCCGGATAATCATTTCCACACTGCAAAAGTTCTCCTTTATCCTAGAGAAGGTAGGGCAGTTGGGTGATCGTAAGTATGCGGTAATTATTGATGAGGCCCATTCCAGTGCTGCAGGCAAGCATGCAGCATCCCTGAGGGAGGTGCTTTCAGTCGGCAGTCTAGAAGAGGCAGCAAAAGCTGATGAAGAAGCTGAGGCTAAAGCGTATGACCCGGACGAGGAAATACTGGACTCTATCACTCGACAAGGTAGACAGGATAATATAAGTTACTTTGCTTTTACGGCGACACCGAAAGCAAGAACACTAGAGATGTTTGGCACTCCGGGCGACGATGGCAAGCCCAGGCCTTTTCATCTGTACTCCATGCGCCAGGCAATTGAGGAAGGATTTATCCTTGATGTCCTCAAGCATTATGTCACCTACTCAGTCTATTACAAGCTGGCGAAGCGGATTAAGGATGACCCCAAGTTTGAAAAGGGTAAAGCGGCCAAAGCATTGGCCCGGTTTGTTAGTTTGCATCCCCATAACATTGCTCAGAAGACAGAAATTATGATAGAACATTTCCGACAGGTTACTCGGCATAAGGTTGGCGGGCGGGCCAAGGCAATGGTGGTTACAAGTTCCCGGTTGCATGCTGTGCGATACAAGCTGGCCTTTGATGAATATATCAAGCGCAAAGGTTACTTAGATATGAAGACTTTGGTCGCGTTTACCGGCACTGTGGATGATGAAGGTGTCTCCTACACAGAAACAGATTTTAACCAGTTTAAAGAGGCGGAAGTGCCCGCTAAGTTTGCTACCGATGAATACCAGGTTTTGCTGGTTGCCGAGAAATACCAGACGGGTTTTGACCAGCCATTGCTACATACGATGTTTGTCGACAAGAAACTTTCGGGAGTAAAAGCGGTTCAGACCCTTTCTCGGTTGAACAGAATCCATAAAGGGAAGAAGGATACCTTCATCCTTGATTTCGTAAACAAAGCAGAGGACATCCAGGAAGCTTTCCGTCCGTATTATGAGCAGACAGTCGTTGAAGAAGTGACCGACCCAAATACCCTTTACGATCTTCAGCATGAGCTAGATAAGTTTGGCGTGTATATTGACGAAGAGTTGAGCAAATTTACTGAAGCATATTTCGACCAAGCCAACAAAAAGCGCGACGGTATTCTGAATTACTATATCGACAACGCTGTTAAGCGATTTTGGAGGTTGGATGATGAGTTCCAGGATGATTTTAATCACCTAGGCAAGAAGTTTGTGCGACTCTATTCCTTCCTTTTGCAGATTACACCCTTCAAAGACGTGGACCTTCACAAGCTTTACTTGTTCTTAGACCTGTTGCTGCGGAAAACCAAGCGGGGGGCCGGAGGGCAGTCTTTGAATTTAGCTGATGAGGTGGAATTACAATATTACACAAGCAAGAAGACTTTCGAAGGCGATCTGTCGATTAAAGAAGGCGATGGCACTGAGATACCTGGGGGGATACCGGGGGGAAGCGGCAAGAAAGAAGATGAAGAGGAAGAACTGTCGGCAATCATTGACCGGCTGAATCAGCGGTTCGGGACCAATTTCACCAAGGCAGATATGATATCCACCGATCAGTTGATTGAGGATTTTGCTGAGGATGAGGAGCTGACCCAGAAGGCACAAAATAATTCTATTGATGATTTCCGATTTGCATTCGAGAATGCGTTTCTCAATAAGGTGGTAGAGCGTATGGAACAAAATGAAGCCTTCTTCACCCGAATACTGGATGATGAAGACTTCAAAAATGCACTGGCTGATTATATGTTGGTGAGGACGTATAAGCGTTTGCGACAAAGTGCAGGATGATTGAAATGGTAGCAGGATTTTGGCACACAGTATCGAAATAGTCTGTAAATATGTTTTGTGTGGTGAGTGGTGTGCCAATTGTAAACCTTGATCACTTTGATTTTATAGATAAACCGGAAATAATATTTGGTTTGGTTGGTGCGGTGGGAACTCCGCTGAAACAAGTTACTCAGATTTTAAAAGAACAGATGGAAATAAGGGAATATTCTTCGGAAGAGATTGAGCTGAGTAAGTTTCTTTGTGAAAATTTACCTCTAAGAAGTTCGGTTTGTCATGATGGTGGCGAATATTCTCGGATTGATAGCATGATGAATCGCGGGAATGAGCTCCGGGAAAGAACAGATGGTGGCGAGGTGTTGTCTTTACTCGCTGCTGCAAAAATACATGTAAAAAGATCAGAGGACCACCTGTATCTCAATGGTCAATCCTTTATCTTACGCCAATTAAAGCATCCTGAAGAAGTGTTCTGCCTGAGGAGAATATATGGTTCCTCGTTCCATTTGATAGGGGTATATTCTTCGGAAGCTTCCCGAAGACAAAACTTGCTGAAACAAGGAATGAGTTCTGACCAGGTTGACCGTATCTTCGCAAGGGACGAGGGCGAGGAATTATTGTATGGTCAACAATTACGGGACACTTATTACTTGGCAGACGTCTTTGTTGCTGATGGGCCACAGTTAGAAGGTCAGCTGCAGCGCTATTTAAAACTTCTTTTTGCGGAAGAGGTAATAACCCCTTCTGCAGATGAATACGGTATGCATTTATCTTATAGTGCATCGCTTAAGTCGGGCGACCTGTCCAGACAAGTTGGTGCGGCCATATTGAATGAACATAGGGAAGTTATCTCTCTAGGAGCAAATGAGGTTCCTGCACCAATGGGAGGGCAATACTGGGAAGATTCGCCACTAGATTCTCGCGATTGTAGAAAAGGATATGACTCTAACGCTAAGATAAAAAGAGAAATAGTGGAAGATATAATTAAAGCCCTCCAGCTGTCGGACGATGTAGAGCAAGTATCTTACAAATTAAAAAACACTCGGTTAATGGATATCACGGAATTTGGAAGATGTGTCCATGCTGAGATGGAGTCAATATTAGGAGCTGGAAGGGTGGGGATATCCTGTAGACAAGGCACCCTATATACAACGACATTTCCATGCCATAATTGTGCCAAACACATTGTTAATGCGGGGTTACAACGCGTAGTATATATTGAGCCTTACCCCAAGAGCATGGCCAAGGATTTACATGACGATGCAATTGCCTTTACTGAAGATGGGGAAGGCGAAGAAACCGAAAAAGTAATCTTTGAGCCTTTTGTGGGTGTTGCTCCACGAAAATATTGGATTTTATTCTCCATTTATACTGCTGATGGCAGGCGGTTAAAAAGAAAAGATGACGAAGGAAATTTGGTGGATACGCCTTTGGGCTTGCGCCTTGCAACTTCCACTTTGACCTATATCGAAAGGGAAAGAGTGGTTGCCGCTGCTGTATCAAGAATAAAAGAGCTCTTACTAAAGTGAGTATTTGGGAGGAGTGAGATTTATGAATAGAGAGAGCACTTTAAAGTGGGTAGAAACTGAGGAGTCGAAGCACTTTTGGGAGCAAATCGAGCAGGCAGCATCGAAAGCACCTAGAGAAATTGTTGAAAAGATAATTGAAGATATTGACCAAAAAATGCAATCTAAAAAGGATTAGGTATGATTATTTATAACTGTCATTCGGCAGTTATTTCTTTATGACAATATAGCCACACAATATGCTACATCATCATGATATAATATCCCCGGTGATGCATATGCAGAAGTTACTGCTCGTTGAAGACGATAAAACAATAGCCCTGGGTCTCGAGTATTCCCTGGGCCAGGAGGGGTTTGCGGTTACTGTCTGTTATGACGTGACTTCAGCCCTTTCTGTGCTTGAGGAATCCTTCGATTTAATCATCCTAGACCTTGGTTTGCCGGACGGGAGCGGCTATGACATTTGCCGTACTGTGAAGGAGAAGTCCGATGTGCCTGTCATCTTCTTGACGGCTGTTGACGATGAGGTCAATGTTGTCATGGGCCTGGATATGGGCGCCGATGATTATATCACCAAACCGTTTCGGGTTCGGGAGCTGGTGTCTCGGATTAAGACAGTCTTACGGCGCTACCGGAAGACCGAAGGCGGTTTGAGTGGGACTGGGGAGAAAGGTGACCGATCAGAGCTCCGCCTCGGGGATGTGCTGATTAACACGGCCCAGGCCAAGGTATATAAGCGTGATGTTGAGATTCAGCTCACTGCCTTGGAGTATCGGCTGCTGTTGACCTTTGTGAATAACGAGGGCCAGGTGCTTTCCCGGTCGCAGCTGCTGGAGGGCATCTGGGATATTGCCGGGGACTTCGTGAATGACAATACCCTGACTGTCTACATCAAGCGGCTACGGGAGAAGATTGAAGACGATCCCCAGCATCCTGCCTTAATCCATACTGTGCGTGGGCTGGGCTACAAAGCGGGTGAGTGGGATGCTTAGAATGTTTCGGAATCGTGAAGTTTTGCTTGTGCTATCTGTTATGCTGTTGGTTTCTTTGGTTGGTA
The DNA here is from genome assembly GCA_009711825.1 of Bacillota bacterium. NCBI lineage: Bacteria > Bacillati > Bacillota > Bacillota bacterium. The sequence goes on from VEMY01000028.1 coordinate 29,999, forward strand.
TAATCGTTGGTTCTTCAGTCAGCGCCGCCGGGATTGTTGCTGCTGTTTCGGCGGCTTTTGTTCTGCTCTTTTTAGGGTTCACCTGGTGGCGTTATCGGGAGCTGGACCGGCTTGCCGAATATCTGACCCGGGTAGTTGAGGGCAACTATGGCCTGGACATCCGGGATAATGCCGAGGGAGAGTTGTCGATTCTCAAGAGCGAAATCTATAAGGTTACAGTTATGTTGAGCGAGCAGGCAGCGGCGCTGCGTAAAGAGAAGGGCAATCTGGCCGATGCCCTATCAGATATCTCCCATCAGCTAAAGACGCCGCTGACCTCAATGTTTGTGATGACGGATTTATTGTGTGGCGACTTGCCAGAGGAGAAGCGGGTGGAGTTTACCGGCAAGTTGCGGCGACAGCTGGAGCGAATTGAGTGGTTGGTTACTTCGCTATTGAAGCTCTCGCGGCTGGATGCGGGCACAGTGGAGTTTCGCAAGGCTGCTGTTTCGGCTGAGCGCTTGGTTTCCGCGGCCTGCGAGCCGCTGCTAATTACAATGGAGTTAAAGGAACAGAAGCTGGTTGTGGACTGTCCGGAGTTTGAGTTTGTCTGTGATTTGAACTGGACGGTGGAGGCGCTGGTTAATATATTGAAGAACTGTGTGGAGCATACGCCGGCGGGCGGGGAGATTCGGATTAGTTGTAGGGACTATCCATTGTATACCGAGATTGTGATTGAGGATAATGGTACAGGCATTGACAAGGCGGATTTACCCTATATCTTCAACCGCTTTTATAAAGGGAAGAATGCCGGCGATGATTCAATCGGCATCGGCCTGGCCATGGCCAAGAGCATTGTCGTGGCTCAGGGCGGGAGCGTAGACGTGCGCAGCAGTGATTTAGGTAGTAAGTTCATGCTCCGGTTTTTTCGATAAGTGACTAAACTGTCACTTTTTTTGTCACTGACTGGTCACCTGGGGAGAGTAAACTGAAACCATAAATCGAAGGAGGAAGAGTGATGGAAATTTTGCGGGTGGAGAATTTAAGCAAGGTTTATGGTTCCGGGGAGACGGCAGTGCGGGCGCTGGATGACGTTTCTTTCTCTGTGGATAAAGGTGAATTTGTGGCGATAGTCGGGCCCTCGGGCTCGGGCAAGTCTACACTATTGCATATCCTGGGCGGGGTGGACCGACCCAGTTCCGGGCATGTGTTCATTGATGATGTAGACATTTATGGCCTGAACGAAACGCGACTGGCCATCTTCCGCCGCCGGCAAATTGGTTTGATCTATCAGTTTTACAACCTGATTCCCGTCTTGAGCGTGGAAGAGAACATTACCTTGCCGCTGCTTTTGGATGAGCGCAAGGTGGACAGCAGTCGTTTAGGCGAGATCATTGACACACTGGGGCTTGCTGACCGTTTAGGACATTTGCCGAACCAGCTCTCCGGTGGGCAGCAGCAGCGGGTATCCATCGGTCGGGCGCTGATCAACAACCCGGCGCTTGTTCTGGCCGATGAGCCCACTGGCAATTTGGATAGCAAGAATAGCGCCGAGATCATCGAGCTGTTGAAGCTCTCGAATAAGAAGTACAATCAGACATTGTTGGTCATTACCCACGACCAGGACATTGCCATGCAGGCCGACCGGATCATCAGTCTTGAGGACGGGCGGATTGAGCGGGATGAGGTTCGGCGATGAATGTTATCAATAAGCTGACGTTACGCCATTTGTTGCTGAACAAAAAACGGACGCTGGTGACAATCATCGGGGTAATTTTATCCGTTTCGATGATTACTGCCGTCACCACCTTTGTGGTTTCCGCTCAGGATATGATGATTCGGGATGCAATTCAGGGCCGGGGATATTGGCATGCAAATTTCTCAGATATCGAGGCGGATAAGGCCGATGTGTTTTTGGATTCGCCCCATGTTGAACAGGCAATGTTCATGCATAACCTTGGATATGCCGAGCTTGAGGGAAGCACAAATGAATTTAAGCCGTATCTGTTTGTTCAAGAATTTGATGCTGCCAGTATGGAGAATTTGGCCCTAGATTTGATAGATGGGCGTTTTCCGGAGCGCAGTGATGAGCTGGTTGTCTCTGAACATATCGGTTACAATGCCGGTGTTGAGATTGCTGTAGGGGACACACTGGAGCTTGCCATCGGCCAGCGCTATTTTGAAGGTAAGCGGCTGGGGCAGGATAAGCAATTCATGCTCTCAGATGACCGGGTTGTGCAGGAAACTCTAGAGATTGAGTTTGTCCGCGAGTATACTGTGGTCGGGGTAGTGGCACGTCCTACACTTGAGAACCGTTCGGCGCCGGGCTATACCGTGTTCAGTTACTTCGATCGGGACAATCTGGCCACAGCTGGGGTGTTGGATGTCTGGATGACATTTGCCAATGTTAGCGGGGCGATTTATGAACAGGGCCAGGAACTGGCTGCGGCTGCTGGGGTGCAGGTTTATCATGACGATCCTTTGTCTGGAGAGCGTACCTATTTTGTGCGCTATAATAGTAATCTGCTCTCAATGTATGGAGTGACAGACAATCCCCTGATTGGCAATGTGTTAAACACCTTTGCCTTAATTGCAATTGTGATCATCATGGTCGGCTCAGTGGCGCTTATCTATAATGCTTTTGCTATTTCTATATCTGAGCGCTCCCGTCAATTGGGGATGCTGGCCAGTGTAGGGGCGACGCGACGGCAGAAGAAGAATTCTGTGTTTTTTGAAGGTCTGGTTATTGGTCTTGTGGGGATACCGCTTGGTCTGTTTGCTGGTATTGGCGGCATGGGAGTGACTTTCTATTTTGTCGACCCGATTATTGCCAATCTGATGGCCATGCCAGTAGAATTGCGTCTAGTGGTTTCATCGGTATCTGTCGCCGTAGCGGTACTCTTTTCTGCCCTGACAATCTTAATTTCGGTCTGGATTCCAGCGCGGCGGGCGGCGAAGATAACGCCAATCGAGGCAATTCGGCAGACCCGGGATGTAAAGCTATCTCGCCGGGACGTACGCACATCCTGGCTAACCCGGTGGCTCTTTGGTTTTGAGGGCGAGTTGGCGCTGAAGAATCTGAAGCGCAATCGGCGCCGCTATCGGGCGACAGTGGTCTCCTTGACTGTGAGTATTGTGTTGTTCCTGACCGTGTCCAGCTACGCCAACTTCGCCACAGTGGGAAGTAACATGTATACACAGGGGCTAAATTACGATCTGAGCATCTACCTGGGTAATGTTTCTGTTGAGGAACAGCAGGAGTTTTACAGGCAAGTCATGGGTATGGAAGCAGTGGCAGAATATTTGTATGAGCAGACTCTGTATGCTTCAATGGAGCTGCCTCCGGAACGCGTCAATGAGCTTGTGCGTGAACATTGGGAACCCGAGGATGGTTTGTATACGTACTCTGTATATCTTCATTCGCTAGACGATGCAGCGCTTGCGAATTATGCCCAGGAAGCGGGAGTGCCTCTGTCGGTGTTCAGTGACGATAGTTTTGGGGCTATTGCCTTCAATCTATTCAGAGCACATTGGGATGATATGATAGTGGAAAGTGAAGCTATTAAAGCCCGAGTCGGCGATGTGCTGGAAATAGACTTGATTGGTTTCGGGGAGGAATCACATTTTGAAGAAGTGGAGCTGGTCGCGTTTACCGGTCATGCGCCCATGGGTTCCTCGGCCTGGGGGCGTCCCAATGCTCTAACTTTGGTGGTTCAGGAGACTGTGTTTGATGCAATGGTTGCCGGATTACCGGAAAATACCTTTGCCAACGACCGAAGGACATTGTATGTGAACAGTCCGGAGCCGATCGCTCTGGAAGCACAGTTGCGGGAGCTTCTGGGGGAGCAGTTTGCGGGTGATTTGCATATTAACAACCAGGCGAAGGCGGCCCAAGAGGAGCGACAGTTTGTGTTGCTGGTAATGATTTTCATCACCGGGTTCATCGTCCTGATAACCCTGATTTGCATCGCCAACATCTTTAATACTGTTTCCACCAGCATTGGCCTGCGCCGGCGGGAGTTTGCAATGTTAAAGTCCGTGGGCATGACCCCGGAAGGCTTTAACCGAATGATTCGCTATGAGAGTGTGTTTTACGGCATCAAAGCTTTGTTGTTCGGGCTGCCCATTGGCTTCGGGATTAACTACCTGTTGTATATGGCGATGAGTGAAGGATTCTTATTTGCCTTCACCATGCCGTGGCAGAGCTATATTGTTGTGGTGGTGGCAGTGTTTGCAGTGGTGTTTACTACCATGCTCTACGCCAGCGCCCGAATTAAGAAGGAAAATATTATCGACGCGTTGCGTGATGAAAATATGTAATCCAAAACCCCTGGGGATATCGCTATCTCCAGGGGTTTCGGGTGATTAGAAAAGAGGTTTTATCGGTGATAGGCAATTTCTATACCTTTGCCTTCTAGGATTGCTACGTGGTCAAAGATTAGATGTTTGACATCGTGGTCCAGGTAAATTCTCAGTTCTTGTAGGTTGGCCAGGTTTTCCAATGGTTTGAGATTATATACCGGGTTGTAGGACAGGGTGAGGTTGTATAATCGTTCGGCGCTGGCCAGGACGGAAATATCTGACACATTGTTACTTTGTAGGTCGAGGACTTCCAGGGATTTTTTATTTTCTAGGGCTTCAATCGAACTGATGTTGTTGCGGGCGAGATTTACTTGTCTTAGGTTGTGCAGGTCGGAAAGCGCGTCGATATTTTCGATGTAGTTACTGCTCAGGGTTAATTCCTCAAGGGCAGTAAAGTTTTCTAGGAAATCTATCTCGCTAATGTTCGAGTCGATGATGCTCAAGCGGATTAAACTTGGTAACTCCCCTAAGTGCACAGGCTGCTGTTCAATTTCCGAGTATGAGATTGTGATATAGGTCAGGGAGTTGATGTTGCTGATTGGCTCTAGCGACTCGATATCGTTTTTGTTGATGGAAAGACTGTAGAGATTGGTGGCATATTCCAGGCCATTAAGGTCTTTGACGTTGTCTTCTTTAATGCGTATTTCATAGAGCATTTGCATGTCTGTGGACAGGATGTCGCCTTCGGGCATAAACAGTTCCTCTCTGACAATTCGCTCCAGCTCTGGACAGGTAAAAATGACGACTGTTTCTTCTTCGTTCCCGGGCATGTCAGGTTTAGTATGATCGTCTATATCTGTTTGCTTGTTGCCAGCAGTGCAGCCGCATATGAGTAAGAACGCCAGGGTAAAGACCAGCACTTTTATTTTCATGCTCTTCCGATTCCTCCTGAGGGTTCAATTTGCCTTTCATTATCCATTGTAGCAACCGGACTTCAAATGGGTATCACCCTTAGAGGTGATTTTTGATTATTTATTTCTGCTCTAAATTTCTCGTATTTGCTATTAGTTCATAAAGAGTTCACAAATTTTGATTATAATCGGTGTTGACTCGCGAAGCGGGGAGTTATACAATAGCAACATCTGACCGACCGGTCGGCCGGATGAATTGTCGACAAGGAGCTGATATGGTGTTCTCAAGTTTTAGTGTTAAAAAGCCTTATACCGTGGTCGTCGCGGTAGTGATTGTATTAATCTTGGGCGTAGTCTCATTGATGAATATGACTACCGATTTATTGCCCAGTATGAACTTACCCTATGCTGTGGTCGTTACATCTTATGGCGGGGCCAGCCCGGAAGAGGTGGAGTCGGTTGTCACCAGTTCGGTTGAGCAATCAATGGCATCCCTCGCCAATATCCGCAATATAAGTTCGATATCGCGAGAGAACATGTCCATGGTTATCTTGGAGTTTTCCGCCAATGTGAACATGGATAGCGTGTTTGTCGAGATGCGGGAAAGTCTCGATATGATTATGACTTACATGCCCGACGAAGTGGGCACGCCGATGATGTTGAAACTGAACCCGGACATGCTGCCGGTTATGGTCATGTCTGTGGCGATGGAAGGGCAGGAGATCAGTGAGTCCTCACAATTTATCTCCGACAACATCCTGCATGAATTCGAAAGCATCGAGGGTGTTGCTTCGGTTTCCGCTTCTGGCCTGGTGGATAACAGCATCCACGTGATTATCAATGAAGAGAAGATTGAAGAATTGAATGCTGAACTGGCGTTGATGCTTCAGACCTTTGGGTTAGATCAGGAGTTTCCGGAGATTGCTATCGACCGGGATATGGTGGCCGGAATTCTCCAGGGCCAGAACTTCAGCATGCCGGCCGGTTATATTACTGAGGATGGTGTGGATTACTTGGTTCGGACCGGGGAAAAGATTGGTGATGTTGATGAATTAAAAGAACTGGTTGTCATGCCGTTGCCAATCCCCGGCGTTGACCCGGTGAAGATTGAGGATGTCGCTGATGTTGTTGTCACCGACACATCCGGCACCATGTATTCGCGCTTAAACGGCAACGCAGCCGTAACTTTAACAATCCAGAAACAGGCGGAATACTCGACAGCCGATGTCGCCAGCCGTATCAGGGAGCGCATGGACTCGGTTGAGGAGCGCCATGAAGGTGTGGAACTTGTCGCCCTGATGGACCAGGGAGTCTATGTGGACATGGTCGTGGGCTCGATTACAACTAACTTGCTGATTGGCGGAGCCCTGGCGGTGCTGATCCTGCTCTTGTTCCTCCGGGACATCCGGCCGACAATCGTTGTTGCCTTTGCGATCCCAATCAGTCTCGTCACGGCTTTGGTTCTGATGTACTTCAGCGGCGTCACACTGAACATCATCTCCATGGGAGGACTCGCCCTTGGTGTGGGGATGTTGGTGGATAACTCGATTGTTGTGATTGAAAACATCTACCGCATGCGGGGCGAAGGCAAGAGCGCCAAGGAGGCTGCCGTCAAGGGGGCAAAGGAAGTGTCGGGCGCAATCGCTGCTTCGACCCTGACAACGGTATCCGTTTTTGTGCCGATTCTCTTTACCCAGGGCTTTACCCGGCAGATCTTTGCCGATATGGGGTTGACCATTGCCTTTTCGCTGTTGGCCAGCTTGCTGGTGGCGTTGTCCCTGGTGCCGATGATTGCCTCGCATATTATTACTAAAGAAGTTAAGCGAGAAGAGAAGAAACTTGATGCAGTGAAGGCCTGGTACACCAAGGTGCTGGAATTTTCCCTGCGGCGCAAGTGGATTGTGCTGGCGACAGTCGTAATTCTGTTTGTCGGCAGTATAGTCGGCGCCTTTAGCATGGGGACCGAATTTTTCCCGGCTTCCGATACCGGGCAGTTGATGGTTGACATTCGCATGCCCGAGGGAAGTGAGTTTGATGAGACAGTAGCCGTTGCCGATGAAGTTGCTGCAATAATTGGCGACATCGATTATGTGGACCACGTCGGCGCTTCCCTGGGCGGGGCCGGCGGAATGATGGGCATGGGCTTTGGCGGCGGTGGTGGCTCTACCGAGCGGGTCTCCATTTATGTGCTTGTCGATGAGGAAAATATCAACCGTACGTCGGATATTGTACGGGAGATTCGGGAGCAAACCGAGCATATTACCGCTGAGGTATCTGTAGGCGACTCCGGCGCCGACATGAGCGCGATGATGGGTAGCGGTGTTTCTATCAGTGTCAGCGGCCGTGACTTTGAAACTCTGGAAGCCGTGGCCCATGATATCGCCGAAATCGTTGCATCGGTGGAAGGAACTACAGAAGTTTCCGATGGCATTGACCGGAGTGAGCCGGAAATTCGGGTGATTGTCGACAAGGAGAAAAGTATCCAGCACGGACTGACAGTTGCCCAGGTGTTCATGGAACTTTCCGGGCTGCTGCAAGAAGATGGCGTCGATACCACCATCAGCGTTGGCAACATTGACTACGATGTGCGGGTAAAGGACAGCGCTGAAGAGCAGTCTCTGACCCGGGAGGATATTGAGAACCTTGTTATATCGACGCCCCAGGGCGAAGCAGTTGCCCTGAGCGAGATTGCTTCAGTCGAGAGTGGCGTCGGTTATCGGGCAATCAACCGGGAAAACCAGCAGCGGACTTTAACCGTCACGGCTGACTTGGAAGAAGGCTATAACATTGGCCTGGTTAGTCGGGAGATCAGTGATAACTTGGATGATTACAACGTTCCAGATGGTTACCGGGTGCGAATCGGCGGCGAACAGGAAATGATCAACGATACCTTTAGAGATCTGTTCCTGATGTTGGCCATGGGCGTTGCCTTCATCTACCTGATTATGGTCGCCCAGTTCCAGTCCCTGCTCTCACCTTTCATCGTCATGTTCACCATTCCCCTAGCCTTCACCGGCGGATTCCTGGCCCTGATTGTCACGGGCAGCCCGGTCAGCGTCGTGGCCTTTATCGGGTTGATCATTCTCACCGGTGTGGTCGTGAACAACGGGATTGTGTTTGTTGACTATATCAACATTCTCCGGGAATCCGGCCTGCCGAAAAAAGAGGCGATTGTCCGGGCAGGCAACGTGCGTTTGCGGCCGATTGTCATGACCGCCCTCACTACAATTATTGCTCTGTCTACCATGTCGGTGGGCATGGGCACAGGCACTGAAATGATTCAGCCCATGGCTGTTACTGCCATCGGCGGCCTGATCTATGCTACCTTCCTCACCTTGATTTTAATTCCCGTCCTCTACGATATAATGAACAGGAAGGAAATAATTGTGCAAGAGGAAATGTCCTAAATGTCTAAGGACAAAAAAACTCTCATATACGAGGCAGCTTTAAGCCTCGTATATGAGAATTATGACATGAGCCGGATTAAAGTCGCCGACATTGCCGAACGGGCAAGCATCGGCAAGGGGACTGTCTACGAGTATTTTGACAGCAAAGAACAAGTGATTGGCGAAGCTTTAATCTATATGTTTGAGAAGGGCGTTGAGGAGTTTCAGTTTGACGAAAACGTGGGTTTTAAAGAGACCTATCTTGGGTTTTTAAGGAACATCAGCTCAATGATTAACAGAAATATGTTTGAGTTTATGACGCTAAATAAACAGGACTTAGATTCCCATGCGACGATTAAGGCAATTATTGTCGAGCTGATTGAACAGGTCAGGCAAAGATATATCGAAATCTTTGAGCAGTTGGTGGACAAGAGCGTGCAAGAAAGGATTGTTAAGGAAAAACCCAGCCGCTTTGATTGGGAGATTGCCGTACTCAGCTCGATGAATTGTATATTTCTCTACAAACAATACGGCGGCAAGTTTTATCAGTTGAATAATGAAGAAGTGTTGGAAAAGGGATATAACACCTATGTTAAGCTTTTGAATTAGAAATGGGCTGCCCGAGATTCAGTGTAAACTGACCTGGGCAGCCCAATTTTTTGCTTGGTATTTTGTTTAGGCAGTCAGTAATACCGCTTCTACATAGGCGGAAACAGCCAATAGCACAAGGCCGAGGGCCAGGAGTAGTTTCTCGCTTGCTTGCCAGTCAAGTTCCTTGAGCTTGCGCATCTGTGCCCACTGTTTGGCGGGGAAACGGCTTGAAACCAAGCCAGAGCAGAGCGGTCCTTTTGATTACCTCCCTGTTAAGCAATGGTTTCAGTATTTTGATCTGGATCACCCTTTCAAATACGTATGTTATGAATGGCTACATTAGTATTGTAGCTCTAACTTGATTGACTGGCAATTATATCCTATGGGTTGGATAATCGATTTTCGGGTGCATCATTTTCCATTAGTGTATTTCTGGTGCAGGAATACACTGTTGCTGTTACGAATATGTCAATAAGAAATGGGAGAGAAGTACATATGAGCTTCTTGTCCGAAGGAGGATGATGAATTTGCAAAAGAGACTGACCCGTGCCGAGGTTCCGGAGCATCTGACCTGGAATCTCAAGGACTTGTTCCCGGACAAAGATGCCTGGGAGCAGGAATTGGCTGCTGTGCCCGAGGCGATTTCCAGCGTCACTAGATTCAAGGGCCGGTTGGGAGACGGAGCTTCCGAGCTCTTGGCCTGTCTGGAAGCGGCAGAAAAGCTCCAGGTCCGGTTTTTCCGGGTCATGGGGTATGCATATTTGCTCCAGGCCGGTGACGGCACTGATTCTGACAATCAGGTGGCCATGGGCAAGGCCGCGGCCATGGGCGCTCGGCTGCAAGCAGAAACTTCGTTTATCCGCTCAGAAGCGTTGGCGCTGCCTGAGGGCACCCTCGAACAGTATCTACAGGCAGAACCCGGTCTCAAGGATTTTGAGCGGATGCTGGAGCAGATGATTGAGCAAAAGCCCTACACGCTGCATCCCGAAACCGAGAAAGCATTGGCCTCGCTAAGTGAGGTTTTGGACTCGCCCTCGCTGATTTATAACCGTTCCAAGGCAGCGGATATGAGCTTCGAGCCAATCCTGGATGGTGAAGGAAACAGCCACGAGATGTCCTTCGCTGTCTACGAGGAAGTGTTCGAGAAGTCACCTGATCCAGTGCTCCGGCGCAATGCCTGGAAATCCTTTAGCGAAGGTTTGAAGAAATATCAGAATACGTACGGCGCCACCTGGGGTACCGAGGTAAACAAAAAGGTGGTGTTGGCCAAGTTACGGGGCTATAAATCTGCAACTGAGATGATGCTCCACGGCCAGGAGGTTAGTCTAGAAGCTTACAACAACCTGCATGACATCATTCTTAAGGAACTTGCCCCCCATATGCGCCGTTACGCCAAGCTGCGCAAAGAGGTTCTGGGGCTGGATAAGCTCTATTACTGTGATATCGAGGCGCCCCTGGATCCGGATTTCAACCCGCCGGCCGATTTTGACGCCGCTTCTGAGTTGATTCTTAAAGGTTTGGAAGTGCTGGGGACGGAGTACACCGACATCATGGCCCAGGGCCTGAAGAACCGCTGGATTGACTTGGCGGACAATGTGGGCAAGTCCACAGGCGCTTTCTGTATGTCTGTGCCTGAGGCCCATCCCTATATCCTCGTGACCTGGAAGGACAGCATGCGCAACGTTCTGATTCTGGCCCACGAGCTTGGCCACGCCGGCCATGGGGAGCTGTCCCTGCGCTACCAGCGTCCCAGCAACGCCCGGGGCTCCCTGTTCTTTGTCGAGGCCCCTTCGATAATTAACGAGCTTTTGGTGGGGAATTACATTGCCTCCCAGTCCGATGATCCGCGCATGCGCCGCTGGTTGAATATGCAGTTCCTGATGACTTATCACCACAACTATGTTCGCCATCTTATCGAGGGCGAGCTTCAACGCCGCATCTATGTCCTGGCGGAACAGGGTCAGCCGATCACCGCCAACATCCTGAGCAAAGTGCAGGGCGAGATTCTCGACGAATTCTGGGGTGGCGAAGTGGAGATAGACGAAGGCGCCCGCCTGACCTGGATGCGTCAGCCCCACTACTACATGGGTCTCTATCCCTACAGCTACTCCGCCGGTCTGACCATCGGCACCGCTGTTGCCAAAGCGATTCGGGAAGAAGGGCAACCGGTTGTGGATAAATGGCTGGATGTCCTTAAGGCAGGTGGCACTAAGCCGCCGGTTGAGTTGGCAAAGATGGCCGGCGTCGACATGACCAAACCCGATGCAATCCGCACGGCTGTTGCTTATGTTGGCTCGCTAGTGGATGAAGTGGTAGCCAGTTTTAAATCTGAGTAAAGCGACTAATTCTTGTTTCCGGCAGTTTATCACCCTGGTATGGTCTTAACTGTACAAACAAGGGCCAGCGTGCTGGGCCTGAAGGAGGGATAGATTGAGAGTTATTAGTGGCAATCAAGTAATATATGCCCTGGGCGAGGACAAGGCGCCGGTGGCGGAGGTGCAGCCGGGCGAATTGGTTGTGTTTGAGACCATCGATGCCTTTGGCAACCAGATTCAGACCGAGAAGGATTTGTTTGAAAGCGCCGACTGGTCGACGGTGAATCCGGCCACCGGGCCTGTGACCGTCAAGGGGGCGCAGCCGGGTGATGTGCTGGTTGTTGATATCCTGGATATAGAGGTTGCCGATACAGGCGTGATGGTTGCTGTTCCTGGTATGGGAGCGCTGGGCCATATCATTCAGGAGTCGGAATCCCGGATACTTAAAATTGAACACGGCTTTGTGCAATTCAACGATGCAATCCGACTGCCGGTGGATCCGATGATTGGTGTTATCGGGACAGCACCAGCTGACGAACCGGTCCCCACCGGCACCCCCGGGCATCACGGCGGCAATATGGACACCAAGGAGATCAAAAAAGGCGCCCGGCTCTATTTGCCTGTGTTTAAAGAAGGCGCGCTGCTGGCTATGGGTGATTTCCATGCAGTGATGGGTGACGGCGAAGTCGTGATCTGCGGTGTAGAAGTTGCTGGCCGGGCGACTGTTCGCATTGACCTGGTAAAAGCAGTCGACTTAGCGACTCCGATTGTGGAGTCCAAAGACCATTGGTTTATTATTGGCACCGGAGCGGACCTGGACGCGGCTGCGCGTTACACCCTGGACCAGACCTATAAATTTCTCAATGATAGGCTGCCGCTCACTAAGAATGAAATCTGTATGTTGATGAGTGTGATTGGCGACTTGCAAATCAGCCAGATAGTTGATCCCCAGATTACCTGCCGTATGGCAATCGCTAAAGTGCACTTGGCCCGATATGGATTAAGATTCTAGTTAGTGCTAACTGGAACTGAAAGACCTTCTTTCCCTCAAACAGAGTTTGGGGGATTTTTTTGTACTTAAAAAGGGTTGTACAAATTTCCCCTTGCAAAGAGTCATTATTGAGCATTTTTTGCATAGGGATTGAATAGGCATTTAGCGCACCGAAATAAATCACTATTTTCGGGAGAAAGGATGATTGCAGCGTGAACAACAAAAAGTTGGTGATGATTCCAGGACCGACTCCGGTTGTAAGGTCAATTCAGGATCAAATGGGCCGCGAAACCACTGCTTTTGGCGACCCCAGCTTCGTCAAGGACTTTAAGGAGCTACTGGTCGACCTCAAGGGGCTGTGGCAGACAGTAGGGGAAGTATTTGTTGTTGCCGGGACCGGCACTATGGCAATGGAAATGGCCATCGCCAACACCCTCAAGCGGGGAGACAATGTGTTAATTGTCAGCCATGGTTTCTTTGGCGATCGTTTCATCGATCTCTGCGAGCGCAAAGGGTTGAATGTAGATGTTCTCGCCAGCGAGTGGGGGACCGCCGTACCTGTGGAAGAGATTGAGAACAAGTTGAAAGAAAAGCCATACCAGGCCCTGACAGCTACCCATGTGGACACCTCCACCGGTGTCAGTGCTCCTATCAAAGAGATCGGCGAGATGATGCAACAGTTTGAAGACACTCTTTACATCGTTGACGGCGTTTGCGCTACCGCCGGGGAAGAGGAATATGTCGATCCGATGAATATCGACGTTTTGCTCACGGGCACACAAAAGGCCTTTGGTGTTGCCCCTGGTCTAGGGATACTCTGGGCGGGCCCCCGGGCAATGGCCCGAAGAAGCACATTGGGGTTGATTCCTGAGTTTTACGTCGACTTTGACAAGTGGCTGCCGATCATGAACGACCCGACAAAGTATTTTGCTACCCCGGCCGTTAACCTAGTCTGGGCGCTCAAAGAGTCGGTGGCGATTATCAAGGAGGAAGGTTTGGAAAACCGATATGCAAGGCATCGACGTGCGGGCCGGGCGATGCAGGCCGCCCTGGAAACCTTGGGCTTAAAAGTGCTCGCTGAAGAGAATTGCCGGGCTGTTACACTCTCCAATTTAATCTACCCTGAGGGTGTCAGTGACGTCGAGTTCAGAAAGTCTCTTTATGCTGACGGAATCATCGTCGCCGGCGGCCTGGGGGCCTATGCCGGCAGGATGTTCAGGTTAGGCCATATGGGCAATATCGATATGCATGATTTGGTGGCGGTAATTGCCGGTATCGAGCGGGCACTGTTTAAGGCCGGGCAGAAGCTGGAGCTTGGCAGCGGTGTGGGCGTCTTGATGAAGGAGCTGTTAACTTAACAGCTCCTTCGGATAAATTTGGTCAAGGAGGACTTGTATGATCACGAGAGCAGAGAAGTTGAAAGTTGATGTGCACCCGCAATTTCTGGGAGGTAAAGGAACGTTAACCAATATTCATTTTCTGGACAAGGAGAACGCGGCCGGTAGCGGCAGGCTTTTCGCCAAGAGCATATTGCCCCCGGGAAGCTCCATTGGTTATCACACCCACGAAGGAGATTTTGAGGTCTATTACATTCTTGCCGGTAAGGCGCTGGTGAATGACAACGGTGAGGAACATACTTTGGAGCCGGGAGACGCGATTCTAACCAAGAACGGCTGTGGCCACTCGATTGAGAATGTCGGGGATACAGATCTGGAATATATTGCTCTGATTCTCTACGACAAGGAAAGCTGTTAGCTTCTGCAGTGAGTATGAGAGCAGGGGGTGAGAAATGAGCCATGTACTGAGTATTAGTAGTCAGCGAGAGTACATTTCTAAGGAGGATTAACGAGTGGAAGCAGGTTTGGGTTCATTAATTGTTATGGTGCTTAGCATCTTCGCTTTGGTTTTTATGATTATGAAACTCAAGGTTCACCCGGTATTTGCCTTGGTCTTGGTGGCAATCCTTGCAGCTTTGGGGTTCCGGTTTCCAATTGAAGAGGTATTTCCAACTGTAACAAGCGGTTTTGGCAGTACAATTGGGAATATCGGGATTGTGATTGTTCTTGGGTGTACCATCGGAGTAATTTTGGAGGAGACAGGCGGCGCCCTGGTCCTTGCCAACTCAGTTCTTAAGTTTGTTGGCAGGAAACGGTCCAAGCTGGCCATGGGCCTGACCGGTTATCTGGTTTCAATTCCGGTATTCAGTGACTCAGCGATTGTCATTATGTCGCCTGTAGCTAGGGCACTTTCCGCCCGGGGTGGCATACCGCTGGTGGCGCTCCTGGGTGCGTTAAACGCTGGAATTATGGCCACCCATACCATGGTGCCGCCGACACCCGGCCCGATTGCAGCAGCCGGCACTTTGGGGGCAGACTTGGGGTTTCTGATTGTTTTGGGCCTTATTTCATCAGCTGCTTATACAGCGGCAGGCACCCTCTGGTGCAGCAGCAGGTATATGGTGAGCAAGTATCCGGATTTGGCCCAAGTGGCCAATGTAGAAACAGCTACCGATGAAGATTTGTCTCTGGGGAATGCCGATGAGCTTCCCAGCGCATTTTTGGCCTTCGCCAGCATTCTGGTGCCGGTTCTCTTGATTTGTGTCGCTTCTTTCAGTTCGTTATTCTTGGATGAAGGCGCGGCTATCCTGCCCTATTTGAACTTTATCGGACATCCGATTTTTGCTCTGTTTATTGGTGTTATCCTTAGCTTAATGATGGGCGGCGCCCAGTGGAGTTGGGCCCAGTGCTATAAGTGGTTCAGCACTTCCGTGGAGAAGTCTGGCTTCATCATTCTTGCCACTGGTGCTGCCGGTGCGTTTGGAGCAGTTTTACGTGCGTCCGGCGTGGGTACTTATCTGGGTGAATTAATCGCCCAGACTGCTCTGCCTGCAGTATTCATTCCGTTCCTTATTTCTTTGATGCTCTCGGTTGCCAACGGCTCGGCAACGGTCTCACTGTTGACCGGCTCGGCGATTGTGCTGCCGTTGATGCCGGCCCTGGGACTTTCACCAGTCATTGCGACCTTGGCAGTTGCGGCCGGTTCATCTTTCTTCTACCATGCCAACGCCAGCCATTTCTGGGTTGTCCTCAAGGCCAACGGCGACCTGCCGATGAAGCAGGGTCTGGAGCTGGTCTCGGTGGGAACCGCCATCGGCAGCCTGGCGGCCATGGCGGTTGTCTGGGCGATGTCTCTGTTTATCTTCGTCTAAAATTGTAGAAAGGCAAGGGGCTGTCTGGCGACAACCCCTTGTTCGTTTTGGAGGTAGCCGTTAAGATTGACATGAGGAGGGGTTTTTATGCGCAAATCTAAACTGATACTTATAGATGGCATCACCGGTTCCGGGAAGTCCACCACCGGACGCTTCCTGGCGGAACAACTGAAGGCCAATAATATCGCCCATCGCTTATATGAGGAAGAAGAACCGGGGCACCCCCTGAATTACACCGCAGCCGATATCGAAGAACTAGGCCCGGAGGAGGTGGAGAACTTTATCATCGCCATGCCGCCGTTATGGCAAAGGTTTGTCCACTCGGCTCTGGATTCGGATGAGGTGTTCATTATCGAAAGCTATATCTTTCAGGACACGATTCGGATATTGTTCCAAAATAATGTGGCCCGGGAGCGCATTTTCGCCTTTGCTCATCGTCAGCTGGAGATTATTCGACCTATGAACCCGGTATTAATCTGGCTTTGGACCCGGGATGTCAACCAGTCAATCCGCAGGATCTGGGCGACCCGGGGCGAGCAATGGAAGCAGTGGTTTATTCGGGTGGACACGGCTACGCCCTATGCACTTGCTAATCACCTTCAGGGGGAAGAGGGCGCTATCACTCTCTGGGAGCATTACCAGGATTTGACCAAAGAGCTGTTTGATTCCTATGATATTGCCAGACTGGCGGTAGAGGTTTCTCCGGAGGCCTGGGAGCGTAACCAGGAAGAGATTATACGGTTTCTGGGTTTGTCAGAAATATAATAATGTCAGTATGGCCGGCTAAGGCTGGTCATATTTTGTATGGAAGTAACTTGGTACATTTGCGCTGCAGAAAAATGACAAGCTTGTCATGTGACAAGGTTGTCATTTCTCTGCGCCTGTGATAATATACCAATAAAGGAGGTGACAGAGTGCCAACAGACACGTTCTATAACCTGGATGCGGTAAAAAAACAAAGCATATTTGATGCCGCAGTCAGTGAGTTTGCCGCTCGTCGCTTCAGTGAAGCTTCCATCAATCAAATAGTTAGAGATGCCGGCATTTCTCGGGGCAGTTTCTATCAGTATTTCGACGGCAAGGAAGATCTTTATCTGTACGTTTTGGGTGAAATCGGTAAAGAGAAGATGAGTTTTGCGTTTCCCGAGCAGACGCCTGAAGATGCCGACTTTTATACTGCTTACATTAAAATGGTCAAGAACATTTTAGCCTGGGCCCGGGAAAGACCGCTATTTTATAAGATTGGTGCTCTAATGGAGAAAGATGATAGTGCTTTCATAGCTAGGCTCCAGGCCCGGGTGCCCGATGCCTGGAGCAACTTCCGGCAGTTAATTGAGCGGGATAAGGAATTAGGCCGGATTCGCCGGGATGTAGACAGCGATTTAATGATTCATATGCTCATTGCTCTGAACATGTATTTTCTCCGTGATTTTTACGAGACTGGCGATGAAGAGACCATGCTCCGGCAGGTGGAAGATCTGCTAAAAATTATCTGGGGAGGGATTGCAAATGTTTAAGGTCAGCGATTTAAAGTTTAGGTATCCCAAGAACGAGGAGTATGCGGTCAACGGAATTGATTTTGAGATTAAGGAAGGAGAGATTTTTGGCTTCCTTGGGCCCAGCGGCGCTGGCAAGAGTACGACGCAAAAACTGCTGATCAAGCTGCTCAAGGATTTTGAGGGGGAGGTGCTCTATCAGGGTAAGCCCCTGGCAGAGTATGGAGACGATTTCTACCAGGACATCGGTGTCTCCTTTGAAATGCCCATTTCTTTTTCCAAACTTACGGCCATGGAAAACCTGGAATTCTTTAAACGCCTGTATAAGAGTACCGATGACGTCGAGCCGCTTCTAAAGCGGGTTGGCTTGTGGGACAGCCGCAACAAAAAGGCAGGCGAGTATTCCAAGGGGATGAAGATTCGCCTGAACTTTGTGCGGGCGCTCCTTAACAACCCAAAGATGTTGTTCCTGGATGAGCCGACCAACGGCATTGACCCTGTAAACGGCCGGATTATGAAGGACATGATCCGTGAATTCCGGGAGCAGGGCGGGACGGTCTTCCTTACCAGTCATATTATGAGCGATGTGGATGAGCTTTGTGACCGGGTGGCGTTCATTGCTGACGGGAAGTTGCGGGAAGAAGATTCCCCTCGAAATCTCAAGCTCAAATATGGCAAACGCACTGTCAAGGTGGAATACCGGGAGAATGGCGATGTGGTGGCCAAGGAGTTTACCATGGACGAAATTAAAGAGCCCGCGTTTTGCGAGCTTTTACGCACCAAGGACATTGAGACATTGCATAGTGGTGAAACCACTTTGGAGGATATCTTCATTAAGGTAACCGGGGTTGCGCTCCATGAGTAGGCTAGGATTTCTGGTCAAGGGGGAACTGGATCGGCTGAACAAATACAATCTGTTCACCGCCACCTCCGTGGTATTGCTGATATGGATCGGTTTGGCATGGTTGTTAGACGTCGATGAGCTGATGATGTTTATCCCAATTATTCTGCTCATGGACACGACGATGATGACGATTGTCTTGGTTGGTGCAACTATGTTCTATGAGAAAAAAGAGCATACCGTTAACTCGATTCTGGTCTCGCCGGTGCGGGAAGATGAATATCTGATTTCGAAAGTTATCGTCAACATAATCAATTCAATGATTACCCTGATTGCTCTGTCAATAGCAGTGTACTTTATGAAGGACGTAACGTTTAACTATTTGCTGGCAACAGGCGCAGTGGTGGTAATCACTGCGGTGCACACAGTGATTGGTATATGGCTCACTTACTACGCCAAAAAATTCTCATCCATGCTAGTGAACTATATCATCTATATATTTGCTTTTCTTGTCCCGACAGTTTTGGCGATGTTGGAAGTAATTGGCGAACAGGCTGCTAATTTCCTGATAATTTTGCCGCCGGACGCTTCTTTGACCCTGCTCAATGCTATTTTCAACGATGTGGAACCCTGGCGGGTGATTTTCGGTTTTGCTTACCTATTGGCTTTGACGGTGATAATCTATAAGTTTGTTGTCAAGCCGAAGCTCAACGATTACGCTATGCGGGAAACGGGGGTATAAACATGCTTTCGACTTTCATTAAGCATGAACTGAAGAATATCCTCCGGGAAAAAATGACTGTGGTCATGTTGATTTATCCCTTAATCCTTGGTGGCGTCGGGCGTCTTCTTGTCCATCAGGAGATTGTGGAAGGACAGGGCATTGGGATTACTGCTTTGTTGATGACTCTGTTTGCTGGGTTTATCTTCGGGGCCATGGCCGGCTTTTCGCTGCTGGATGACAGGGATGATCAGGTGCTGTCCTCGATTCAAATTTCTCCGGTGCCGGTGCAGTGGTATATCTGGTTTAAAATTATCTTTGCGTTCATCCTTGCGATTTTTGCCGGGCTGTTCATGATTTTGTTTACAGATGTATTGGAGCTGAGCTTTGGGCATGTTTTGCTCTTGACCACGCTCAGCGCCCTCCAGACACCAATTGTCGCCTTCTTCATCAACGCCTTCTCCCAAAATAAAGTTGAGGGGTTTGTGACCATGAAGGGGTTTGGTTTTACCTTGCTCTTCCCGGTAGCCGGATTTTTCTTCACCGACGCCGTAGAGTGGGTGTTTGGCATTGCCCCTGCTCACTGGGCGGCCAAGGCGGTACAGTATTCACTCATGGAGCCGCTAATTGACATGGGTATGGCAGAGATGAATCTGGGCTTTTATCAGTATATCGGGATTGGCTTTATCTACAATTTAGTGCTTGTGGCCGTTGCTTATAATTTCTTCCGCAAGAAGAACGATTTGTAATCTCTTACCGGGCGTTCATGCGCCCGGTTTTTTTGTGGCAAACCATACATAACGAATGTATCTCAATTCAGTTACATAGCTCCCAACTCAACATGGTTTCTTTACCATATTAAAGTAATGATTTTGGCT
>VEMY01000029.1 GCA_009711825.1 Bacillota bacterium
ACTGCCTGCTTTATGGGGCGCAGAATGGGAAAAGGATTATTGATGATCATATGGTGAAGGTAGTTGTCCAGGGAGAATTGCTCTAATTCTCCCTTCCCTTCTGGTCAGCTTGTCCGGCAAATTGCGGACAATTAATAACGTCTACTGAAGGGCATTATGGGTTAGCAGTTACAGAATATTTTTGTTATGCCTTAACAAAATGATGCTGATTTAAATCCTATCTACATAATATAAAAACCCACCTTTCGAACTGGGTACGTTCCAGGTCGAAGGTGGGTACAAAGTGGGACAACTATCTTGAAAGGAGTTAACGTAATGGAATTTAATGATTTCTTCAATCTAATGAAGCCTGTACTAGGTAAAGAAAGAGCAAATGCTAAGTTGCTGCGAAACCTAATAGCTATGATTACTAAAACTGATAGCGATGTTGACCCTTCTCAAGATCAGTCAGACGACACTTTGAAATCTTATGCAAATGGAAAAAGACCTCTGTCTCCTGAATATGCTAGAGGAATAATCGCAGAGATTGAATTTCAAAATTTTGTTGATTCGGTGAATTCAAATGATGAGGTTGTCATTGAAAGATTGTCAGATGACTTCAAGAAGTACGATCCAACAGTTACCCCTGATATAGTTGGCACAATAGCAGGAAAACTTTTCTTAGATATTCTTTATAAAGCTGCTGGTGAAAACACTGATATGCAAAAGTCCTTAGTGCCTTCAAAGTACTATTTAAGACATAGATATGGAAATCAATTGTTAGTAGAAAACAAAGGAAATTGCCCTTTTAAGGGGTGTGGTAAGCCACTCTTATTGAGTAACAACGAAGCAACACAAGCATATTTTGACGTGATTATGATAGATAGTAAAAGTGGAGAGCATAGCGAAAATTTAATTGCTCTTTGTCCAGAATGTGCAGCAAAATATTTACTATCTCATACAGAAGAAGATCAAATCGAATTGCAGGATTTAAAGATATCTATGTATGAACATTTATTAGCTCAAAAGTCACTTACGGATATAAAAGTTGAAGAAGCCATATCGGAAGTTTTGGAAGTTCTTTATGTAACCGATCCAAATGAAATCACCAAGTTAAATTATGAGCCTCAATCTGTAAGAGATAAGATTTACAAGAATAATTACCTCTTGTTAAGAACTAATATTTTTAATGTGACTCAGTATTATCCGTTTATTGAAACACAGTTTAAATCTTTGTCTAGAGAAAAGAAAATGAATTACAATGTGCTGTCCTCTCAAATAAGACTTGCGTATGTCACAGCATTAGAAAAAACAAGTGTACAAGACGAAATTTATAATTCACTCGTTGAGTGGCTTATGGGCATCACAAACAAATCTAGAGTAGCCTGTGAGATAGTTATTTCGTTTTTTGTACAGAAATGTGAGGTATTTGATGCTCCTTCCAAACAAACTGTTTAGCTATAAAGAAAGTACCCTGGCTAAATTTCCAGTACTTATAAAGTGCTTGAATAATAGACCTTACTCGGTAGAGGAATTATATAACACAAACAAAAGTCTGTTTTTAGATATAGAAGATTATACAGAAACGTTATGCTGTCTTTATGCATTAAGAAAAATCGAACTCGATGAAGAAAGGGGCGTGATTGTCTATGTTGAAGAAGATTCAATGCGATAAATTTATTTCCAAAGGGCAAGTGCGTCCTCCAATAGAGTTTAAGAAAGGGCTTAATACGATTCTTGGAGGTGTAAATGCTAATAACTCCATCGGCAAATCAACTTTGCTACTTATTATTGACTTTGCATACGGCGGAAACTCCTACCTTGATAGCGATGCTGTAAACCAAGTGGGACTTCATACAATTAATTTTGAATTTGAGTTCAGTGGTACATCTTACTTTTTTTCTAGAAGCACCACGCAGAGAACTACAATTAATAAATGTGATGAGCAATTTAATTTTATTGAGGAAATTAACATTAAGGACTTTTTGTCTTTTTTACAAAAACAGTATGGAGTTAATTTTTATGGAAGTTCATTTAGAGAGCTAATTAGTCGCTACTTTAGAATCTATGGAAAGAACAACCATGACGAAAAGAAACCCCTACATAGTGATCCAAGAGAAAAAAATGTAGCCGCAATTACTGCATTAGAAAAGTTATTTAACTCATTTGAGGTTATTGAGTCATATAGAACAGAATTTAAAAAAGTATCTGACAAACTTGATGCCCTCAAGAAAGCAAAGAAACAAGATGTTATCTCGTACGGCTCTATCACAACAAAGAAGCGTTATAACGAAAATCTTAATGAGTTAGAAAAACTCAAAGATGACTTGAGAGATCACACTGTCTCTAATAACTCCAATTATGTAGACCTTGATTTGAAACAGGCAGATCAGATAAGTCAAATCAAGACTCAATTAAACATTTTGATGAGAAACAGAACATCAACTAAAACACAGTTAAGTCTTGTTGAGGACAATCTCTCTTCAAATCCGGAAGTTCATCATGGTCCTTATGAAGAGTTAGAGCAGTTCTTTCCCGGGGTTAATATTCGTAAAATATCTGAAATTGAATCTTTCCATGAAAAATTAAGTGAAATACTAATGGCTGAATATGAGCAACAGAGAAAAGAGTTGAGCAAAAATTTTGAACGATTAAACCATGAAATTGATAGCCTGAAAAATCAGCTTTCTAAGCATGGAGAGCCAGCAAACTATTCAACTACTTACCTGAATAAATACAAAGAGTTAAATCTTGCTATAGAAAGACTTGAAGCACAAAACCGAGATTATCTTTTGGTTGAGGAATTAAATGTTTCAAAGAAGGGTGTCAAAGAACAACTTCAGAAAGTTGAAGAAGCTGAATTGCGTAGAATTGAGAGTAGCATCAATGAACAAATGGTGCGATTTAACGATAGAATCTACGAGAAAAAAAGAAAAGCTCCTGTACTAGATTTAGACAGCGGTACAACTTATGAATTTTATACACCTGATGATAGCGGTACAGGAACTTCATATAAAAGTCTTATTGTATTTGACTTGAGTGTTTTAGAAACGACTATGTTGCCTGCACTGGCACATGATTCGCTTCTATTTAAAAACATCGGTGACGAACCACTCAATAAGATTATTCAGCTATACACAGAATTTGACAAACAAATATTCATTGCTTTTGACAAAGGAGAATCTTACTCAGAAGAAACGAGCCTGATTCTTAATAGCACTGCTGTCATTCGCCTTAACGAAAATGGCGATGAACTATTTGGACGCTCATGGAATATCAAGGAGTGAGAATTATGGGTATCAGTCTAAGCTACAACCGATTATGGAAACTGTTGATAGATAGAGGAATGACTAAGCAGGATCTTCGAAAAATCACAGGTCTAAGCTCTGCCCCAATTGCTAAGTTAGGCAAAGGTCAGAATGTTAACACTGATGTTCTAATTAGAATATGTAATGCATTGAACTGTGATTTACACGACATTGTAGAAACTGTTCATGATGAAAATAATAATGGTAAGGAGACTTAAAATGAGTGCTGTTAGTGATAGAAATATAGCGATAAAACGGATTCTGGACACTCTATATGCCAGAGCGATAGATAATAATCTACCAATTGATGAAAGTGAATATCAAGAATCCTTGGATATGTTATTTTCAACAACGGCTTGGGGATTTAGGGAAATCCTCTTAGTTGTAGTTGTTGGTATGAACCTCGATTCTTCCTTTAGGGCATCCACAGGTCTTTACGATTGCAATCCAAGGGCAATTTATGAAGGACCTATCAAAGACTTTCTTATAGAAAAAGAGATACCCCACCGCAAATCTGGTCCGCTTAACATTGCAAAAGCAACTGTTGGCTTAGATACCACCTGGGCTGCACAGAGAAGACCTGCAAAAGTTGCTTTTGAAGTTGTTAACCTAATTCAATACATGGAAAATACAGAAGGTAACTCTATTAATAAAATAAATAATATTGGTGTCTCTTTATTACGCAGATTAATTTCCGAATCAAAACGTATTGAAGCACTTACTGTTGAAATTGAACCATCGGCAGATCCAGAGTTTTTATACTATTTGTGTTATGAGTTAATTACGAAAGTTCCGGATGCTGGAAACACACCACAGAAGATAATTGCTTTCTTGTTGAAAAATTATCATAAATCCATGGATACAGGAATTATTGTAACCGGAGAAGAGGATCGTGCTTCTGTAACAAGCACAACAAGTAAAAAACCTGGTGATGTAAATGAGGAATCTTCATGTGGTATCATTTATAAAGTCTACGAAGTTACGGTTAAACCTTTTGACTTAGCTAGAATCCGAGACTCATACGATAGTATATTAAAATATAACAGAGCAAATAATACTAGTTTAGATGAAATAATGGTAATCTGTCGTAAGGAAGATTGTCCAATCGATATTAAAAATAGCGGTCTACATTCATTTATTGGTAGCTATGGATATCAAAACATCACGTACTACTATTTAGATATTTACGAGTGGATTTCAGATAGACTTTACCATATGACCCAAGAAGGCCGTATTGCTTTCTACAATGATTTGAATTCCTACATATCGGATATAAATACAGCTGAAACTGTTAAGGTATTATGGAGTAATTTACATCAATGAATAATTAAAGACATGAGAGGCTAGCGTTATAATCTAACACCAGCCTCTCATGTCTTATTTATTGCTTATTTCTAAATAGTTTATAGTTGCTTTTGCTACTGCTTCTGCTAATTTACATGGTACGGCATTCCCTATTTGAGTATAGATTTTCCCTTTATTGCCGCAAAATATATAGTCATCTGGAAACGTTTGAATTCGAGCAGCTTCTTTTATTGTTATACGTCTTAGTCTGGAAGGTGCCTCGTTAAACTCAGGTGCTATTGTCCCATCTTGTAATTTTTTATGATAGTCAACAACCCAATCTTCGTTAGCATCTCCGTAAAGATAATCTTCATCCACGAATGGTGTCTTGTTCCCTCCCATAGAGGCAGGTAGCGTATTTGCATATCCATCAACATCAATCGGTCTTCCTTGCCCGTTAAAGTACATACCTGCATAAGGTGACTTTCTCATCACAGGACGAGTAGCAAATGTTATTTTCGCTGTACAAGTGAGTGGATTAGACTCTGTTCCAGCACGACCTATTCCATTCAAAACTTCTTTAATAACAGGTGCCTTAGTTTTTTGTTCTTCTAGCAGATTATTCATATTATATTCGAAGAAAGGATCTTGATTATCTTTAATTCCAATAAAGAAAACTCTTACTCTTTTTTGTGGAACACCAAACTCTGTCGCATTTAATACAATTGGAATGCATAAGTATCCCATTTCACGAGTTCTATTCATGAATTTTTCTCTCACTGCGCTCCATTTTTCCAAGACTCCTAAGGCCTTAACATTTTCCATTACAAATGCTTTAGGTTGTACTATCTCTACCGCATCAAGAAATGTGAATATTAGTTTACTACGCTCATCATCAGGATCCATTTTACCTGCCACAGAAAATCCTTGACACGGTGGTCCTCCAAAAACAAAATCTATACCTCTATAGAGCGCAAGGCTATCAATAACATTGTTTATATCATCATTTACCATTACACCGTTTGAGTGATTCGCATTATATGTTTCTGCAGCCTCTTTCATTAGCTCGTTAGCAAATACAGTTTTAATACCAGCTTTTTCGAAGCCGATATCCATACCCCCAGCCCCAGTAAACAATGAAATAGCACTATATTGGTTACTCATTATTCGTCCCCCCATCATCATCTTTACAGATGCGTAAAATCAAAGAACCATCGGAAGCATCCAAGTATATATCAAATTTTGTTTTTCCTTTTTCTACATTCATATTGGAAAGAATTGCTTTGGGTAAACGAACTCTCATGTCCTGTTGCAAAAGATATGTATCTAAATAAATATATGAATTAGTCATACATCTTCCTCCTAAGCACTAGCTTAGTCTAATTATACCCTAATTTCAGTCTAACTTCAAGACTGATTATAGACAGTCATCTTGTCAACTCATTATTATTTTGCCAACCATCTTATCAACTCACTTAGCCATCAGCGGCATTTGCCGATGTCTTTTCAAATTCATCAATCTTGGATAACTTCCCTCAAAGCCAAAATCCGTGATTATCCTTCCGGCTTAGAACCAGACCTTAAATCACGGAAAGCCTTTATTTACTTATCTTGTTACACCCTTACTTATTCGCCCTTGACATCAATACTACCGTCTCAACGTGGCTTGTATGAGGAAACATGTCTACCGGCTGAGCCTCACGGGTTTCATACCCCAACTCCTTAAGCATCTTCAGATCACGTGCCAGAGTTGCCGGATTGCAGCTGACGTAGACAATCCGTTGGGGGTCCGCCTGGGCCACTGCATCCAGCAGCATAGGCGCACACCCTTTACGGGGCGGGTCCAGTATGACCACATCGGCTCTGAGCCCTTCATTGGCGAGCTTGGGCAAAGTGCGTTCGGCATAGCCGAGATGGAATTCAGCATTGTCAATAGCATTGAGCTGAGCATTAAAGCGCGCGTCGTTGACGGCGCTTTTGTTGTTTTCGATGCCGATTACCTTTTGAGCATGTTTGGCAATATACAAACCAATGCTGCCGGTGCCGCTGTATACATCCAGAACCACCTCACTCCCCTGGAGTGCAGCGTACTTTTTTACCTGTTCATAGATTTTTAAAGCGCCCTGATTGTTGACCTGCCAAAATGAGCGGGCAGAGATTTTAAACTTCATGTCTCCAAGAGTATCAATAATGTATCCCGGGCCCCAAATGACTTCCTCTTTGCTTCCCATGATCACATTGGTGGGATGGGGATTTTGATTCAGAACCAGGGTCTCGAGGGTGGGCAGTGCCTGGCGCAACTTACGAAGAAACTGCTCCCGACCAGGAAACTGTAATTTGGCAACGACCAATACTAAAAGCGACTGTCCGGTTGCCTCCGAGTGGCGGGTGACAATGTGCCGGAGCAGTCCATCCCAGGGCACCAGTTTGCATTCTCTGGCCACTTCCGCAGTAATTCGGGTCAGTTGATTGTTGGGACCATGCTGAATAGCACATTCCTCAACCGGCACCAGTTCATTGCTACGAGGGCGGTAGAGCCCTGCGGTGGGCCTGCCTTCATAGACAGCAACCGGGGCCTGCATTTTATTGCGATAATTCCAGGACCGGGTAGGCAATGTGTCGCGGACAAGAGCCGGGTCGACGCCCCCAATCCGCTCCAATGAAGTTTTGGTGGTCTCTGTCTTTATTCTCAGTTGCTCTTCATAATCCAGGTGCTGAAGATTACAGCCGCCGCATTGACCAAACCACTGACATTTGGGATCTATCCGCTTACCTGTCTCCACTATCTCCTGTATCAAGCCACGGCCATAATCTTTTTGAACGCTGATTATTTCAACAGTCACCACATCTTCAGGGGCCGCAAAGGGAACAAAAACGGTATACCCTTCAACTTTGGCCACACCCTCGCCCTGGTGGCTGATTGATTCAATTTTAACAGTCGGCTTATCACCAATTTTGACCGGGGCAGCTTTCATAGCTTTCACTCCAAATATGATATACCTTATCTTACCACAAAAAAATGACCGTGCTCGAGCTGGGTTTTATTCTAACCCGGGAGCAAGAGAACCGTCCCCGTGCTCCCATGAAAAAGTGGCGCCGAGGCGCCACTATTCTGATTGAATTTCGATTAATCCTGCGTTTACCAGCGCCCGCAGAACATTGCTAACGTCCTGTTTTTGCTCCGCCGGCAACCGGTCGACAAAGGCCTCCATCTCTTCCTGACTGCACAAACGGGTAACAGTTACACCGCCGACTTGAAATTGTTTTTTTGCCACATCTCTACCTCCCAAATCTTTTCACCTATAACTTACCTGCCAATTGAAAAATATATGCACTGAATTTTTTTGTATCTGTGATAAAATAGGAAGGACAAGGAGTGAATTGTATGGAAGACAAGCTTATTAAAGCTGTGGCGGCTGATGGAAAACTGAGAATGACCACAGCCCAAACGATAAACACAGTGCAGCACGCCCGGGACACCCACGACCTGTTGCCAGTAGCAACCGCAGCCCTGGGCAGATTGCTCACCGGAGCCCTATTGATGTCTGCAGATTTCAAGGGCGAGGAACGCCTGACTATTCGTGTGGCCGGAGACGGTCCTCTAGGCCAATTGGTTGCTGACGCTGGCTTTGGCAAGGTCCGCGGCTATGTGGAAAATCCCGATGTAGTGCTTCCCTCCACCGACGCCAGCAAAATAGACGTGGCGGGCGGCGTTGGCTCCGGCAACATGTATGTGACAAAAGACCTGCGGCTTAAGGAACCCTGGCAGGGAAGCGTCCCGCTTGTTTCCGGGGAAATAGCTCAGGACCTCACCTACTATATGATGCATTCAGAACAGATACCCAGCTCTGTCGGGCTAGGAGTAATGGTGACTCCGGAGGCAAAAATTGCCCAAGCGGGCGGTTTCCTGATTCAGGCGTTGCCAGGCTGTCCGGACCAAGTTCTGGACGTGATGGAAAGCCGAGTAGCGGAGATCAACAGCGTCACTGAAATGTTTGATTATCACGGAACCCCGGAAGGCGTTTTAATCTGGATGCTTGCCGGGCTGGACCCACATATCTTTGACCCGGTATCTATAGAGTATCATTGTGACTGTTCCCGGGAGCGGATGGCCCGAGCCCTGGTTAGTCTTGGCCCGGATGAGCTGAACAAACTAAAGGATGAAGATATTGAAACTGTCTGTCATTTCTGCAACAGCCGTTATACCTTTCCGGTTGATGAAGTGAAGGCATGGCTCGCCAAATAATCTAAGTTTATAAAGTGCGGGAGGTGATTCTGTGCAGGTGCCCCATATCAATCTGACCAAGAAACATGTGCAAATTATAACCAGTGTGGTCCTGGTTTTGGCTGTCGTAACCACTTTAATCTTCAGCTATCCCTGGCTGCAAATGCAGCTTGCTTCACTCATGCTAACGCATGGAAATTATGAACAAGCTGAGCAAATATTAATCCGGCTTAATGAACGAAGACCTGAGTGGACTCGACCGCGTCAAAAATTGATTATCAGTCAATTGCATCTAGGCAAACACCAGCAGGCAGCCCAAACAGTTATCTCTCTCGCCGACAGAAGCAGCCTTGACCCCGCGATGCTCGCTTTAACCTATGCAGATGTGGCACGAGAGTTAATTTCATCCGGCCACAGCAGTACCGCCTTGGAATTGTCGTTCCGCGTCCTCAATGAGCGTAACGATCCTCTGCTCAAAGAAGCAGTGATGGAAATTTGCTTCCAAATTGCCGAGACAGGTGATCTTACCCTTGCCCTAAATGGAATCAACCTCGCCCTTGATCTGGCGGAAGAGAATTGGAACATCCGCCAAAGAGCATTTAACATCCTGCTTACCAAAGCGCTGGAAGCGCCTGCGTCGCAAGCTGAGCCGATTTTGGACCGGGCTCTAGACCTTTACCCCTACAACACACTAGCTGTTACCCACAAGGCAAAAATCCTTGCCAATCGGGAGGGGGCGGAAGCGGCGCTTGATTACATGGTGAGCAAGGAACATAATATCTTAAATAACGGCGCCACTCAGGAATATATGGATACCAAGCGAGACTTGGTGCTTCGCCTGGCGGAACGCAATGAAGATGTTGATCTGAGTCCATATATTGCGGGCATGGGGGAAGAAGAACTGCTGGATTTTGTTCTCCAGGGTTTACGCATGGCCTGGAACAACAACCAAACCGGCGAGCAGTTTTACCGATTGTTTCAAACAAGTGTTGAAGTCGTCTACGCTTACGGTCGCAACCTATTTGAAACCGAGACATGGAGTGATGCACTCTCAGTGTTCCAGCATTTGCAAACGCTGGACCCGGAGCATTCGCCATATGATTTAATTTTTGCGGCACTCCGCTCTAAGACAGATACCACTCATCAGACTCTAAGCATCAATGGAAGATCGGTAGATATGGCACAGATTTCTCCCAATGGTAACTTTATCGCATTTCGGCGCTGGCAAAACTATCCCTGGCTCGATGAGAATGTTCGTTCTCAGTTGGTTCTCCGGGACTTAAGCACGAGCCGCGACATCATCGTCGGCACCGGCGATCAGTTCGCTTGGTCAGCAAATAGCAACTGGCTGGCTCATGTCACCACCTCCAACACCGGCATGGGTACGCTGCGAATCTATGACCTAAACTCCGGCGAAAACACAACCCTGGCCGAGGACTATAACGTCATGAATGTGAACTGGGCAAACAATACTTTACTCGTTCAAGCAGAAGAAAAAGAGCTCGGCGATGTTCGATTACTCAGCTATTCGCTACCTGAACTGGAGCCAGAGGTCAAGGAGTGGGAGTTAAGTGGAGATATCAATCAAACCTTGCACTGGTATGATATCGGTAGTTCCCGTCTGGATATTTACCAAGGTCGTAACCGCATCCATTCAGTACATTTAGATAATCAAATTGTCTCAGTTAGTCGCTGGTCCCCGGACGGGCGTTACCTGGTTATTGAAAGTATTGGCTCTGAGAACTGGCTTTACGATAACATCAATCAGTCCCTTACCCAGATTGACCTGCCTGGTCAGTTCGCCGCCTGGGGCAGCGGCAACCAACTATACTGGTACCATCCTCTCTGGGAAAGCGACAATGTGTTGGTACGCCTTAACACCCGCGGTGAAGTCGTCAGCTACCTTCCCTATTCCTTTTCTGTCACTCATTACGACTTGAGCGTTTCAAACAACGCCAACAAGGTAGTCTGGGTAGTGGACGACCAATTGAAATATAGTCGACGTTAAACCCTTATTCTGGGCTGAGGAGGTAGTTTATGAACAAAGGCATCTGTCCCAAATGCAACAGCACCGAAGTCTATTCCAGTGAAACCTTACGCTACAAAGCAGGCACGTATAGTTCCAATACCATTCCCCTCAGTTTGTTTCGCTCAATACCTTTAGACAATTATGTCTGTGTAGAATGTGGATACACCGAGAGTTATATCGCAGACGCAGAGATGATGCCCCGGATTCGCAATACCTGGAAGCGAGTTATGCCCGAGACCGAACAGACTGAACGCTAGGCAGGGCCATTGCCCTGCCCTTTATTTTACATAAGGGGGGACTTATAATGAATGTGCCTGTAGTCAAGAAGTATGCTGGCAGCCACTGGGAGCTTGGCCTGCAGCTTGGCAGCTCTTTGGCCGACAAATTAGTGGAAAACATCAGCGCTTATATCGACCATGTCCACCACGTATATGGAGTGGATAAACAGCGGTTGCCGGTAGACAGCATGCGCTGGTACGAAAACCTGCCGGAACAGTACCGGAAAGAGCTACAGGGAGTGGCTGCAGGCGCTGGCTGCAACATCGAGCTTTTAGCCAAATGGTATTATTGTGATAGCTGTCTGGATCAGGGTTGTACCAGCTTCATTGCCACAAACAACGGCAAACTTTGGGTTGGCAGGAACAACGATTATATCTACCCCCGGGGGTGGGGCCATGTTACAATCCTTGCCGTAGACAAAAAAATCCCAGTCATGCTCTTTGGCCTGGAAGGCGGCATCTTCTCAGGCACCGGCTATAACCAGGAAAAGCTTTGGATTCATTACAACTGGCTGCCGCTCTGGGATGTATCCGAACCAGAGCGGGATAGCTTGCAGCCCTTCGTGTTCCACCGGCTTGCTCTAGAATCCTGCTCATCCCTCAACGAAGTAGATAGTCTTTTGCAAAACACTGTCAGGGATGGGGGCATGGGCCTGTTTGTAGCCGATGGCAAAACCGGCGAATACGCGCTTTTTGAATGTGCCGGCAAAACATACATTAAACGTCCAATTTCTGAACCGTTTGTCGTTGGCGCCAACCATTATTGCTCGCTGGCAGCACCGGGAGAACTGCGCTCGCAAAGCTCAATAAACAGGCACCAGCGCATGGAAACCATGCTCCAATCAAAATTGCCGACGACCCCTGAGGACTGCATGGCCATTCTCGCCGACCCGGGCGTGGAGCAGGACAGTCAATACTCGGGTACAGTCTACGCCAATGTCGTCCAGCCCTTACAAGACCGAATCTGGTATGTTTGGGATGATTACCCGGCTGCCAGCAAGGGCCGGTGGAACGAATTACAATGGGAATGGTAAAAAAAATCAGAGCATGAGTACAGCTCTGATAGTGTGTCAAGACAGAAGATTTAATTCCCGGGCCCTGATTACCGCCTGGGCCCTGTTTTTCACTCCCAGTTTTCCATAGATATTACTGGTGTACCATTTTATCGTCCCGGGCGACAAGATGAGTTTTTCAGATACTTCCTGGTTGGAAAGACCCTGACTAATCAGATTAAGCACCGTCAGTTCCCGCTTGCTTAGCTCCTCCACCAGTCCCTGGTCTCTATTCCCAGTGGGTGTCCCGGGCGCCGCCTGTGCTGAATCTGGGGAAAGCTTCTCGAAGACAGCAGCGGCCAACTCTGCAAGCTCCGGCTTATCAGCCAACCCTTCAAGTACCCTGGGCCACAGCCCGTCAAGTTCTCTACCTTCATCGATAAATGTCTGGAAAAACCCAGATTCAACTCCTATATTCAACGCCGATACCACGCAGTATTCCGCAGCTTCCGGGCTGTGTTTTTTTATTTCCATGTCTGCCCGGGCAAGCTGTGTTTCCACATACAAGCGTTTATACCCGCCTTTGTCAGCGGCCTGCTCCACTTGCATCAATAAATCCGCCACCTGATCTAGCTTGCCTTCCTGCAGTAGAATCCTGGCAAGAACCAGAAATCCTCGTTCCTTACCCCCCTGGACAGGGGCGGTCTCTTTGATATTTGCAGATGCCAGTGCCTCCCGGGCCCCAGTAATGTCTCCTTGAACTAACAGAATCCTGGCCTTCCAGGCAACGGCCGGGGAAGTGACAAAAGCCGGCAGCCCAAAGTCCCGGTGGACATTTTCAACCTCACTAAACAAAAGCAATGCTTCTTGGTACTTTTGTTGCGATACTGCCACCGCAATTGCCGACAGATAGTTCCACCCCAGGGACGGCTTCTCAGCTTCGTTATATATCAGGCCCCGCTCCACACATCGCTCTGCTTCTGCCAAATCGCCTTTTTCTCTCAGGATATCTCCCAACAGAGGCCAAAGCAACCCAACCCGGGGCATCCGACTCAAGCCCTCCTCCCGGGCCAAAACCAGAAGCTTACGGGCATATTCTTCTGCGTCGCCCAGCCGGCCCTGGTAATATAAGCTTGTCCCAACCTTAAAACCTGTGGTCAAATATGCGAAGGTATTGTTCAGCATTTTACTGTCTGTGTGAGCGTCGAGATAGAGAGGATAGGCTCCTTTGGGATTCCCGGCAAACAATCGCGCATCGCCAGAAAATACGCCAATCAACATACGCCAGTAATAATTGCGGGAAGGTAACAGCATCAACGCTTCCGCTGCGCTTGAAAGAGCTTTGGGGAAATCATGGTCAAATACATGCAGGTATGTGTTTACAGCAGCCAACATGCCGGCAAATTCCTGTTGTTCATCCGGATTTGGATAACTCAAACCCCCGGCCATCTCCAGACACTCCCTGGCCGATTCTGTCCCCTGACGGAGCAAATGGCTAAACGCCTTTTGCGCAATCAACCGGGGATATTTTCTTAACAAATTTACGGGAAGTTTGTTTAGACATTGATAGGATTGGCCCGCGCCTTCGCTACGGATAACCGCCTCGTAATGATTATGGAGAATTTGATCAACGATATCCCAATCCTCGCTGGCCAGAGCATGGCGAACAGCTTCGCCAGGCATGCCCACCGACACATACCAACTGGCAGCCCGTTTGTGAAGATCATCCACTTGCCCGGCTGCTTCTCGTTTCAGACGGTGAAAGAGTAGATCAGCAAACAATGAATGATAACGATACCAGTTTCCCTGATTATCCAGGGGAATAACAAATAAATTATCCCGCTCTAGACCGGCAAGCAGCTCAGCGCAATCTGTTCGACCGGTGACTGCGTTACATAATGCGGCGTTAAAGCGACCAAGAATTGAGGTCTGAAGCAAAAAATCCTGAACAAACTCCGGTTCATTATTCAAGACTTCTTCACTTAGAAAGTGCAGCACATGTCGGTTGATTCCTGCGAAGCTGGCGATAAACTGATCAACATCAGCGCTGGCTGCTAGAGAAGAACCGGCCAACTGCAGCCCTACGACCCAACCTTCGGTCTTGGAGTACAGGGAATTAAGCTGGTCCTGGGTTAACGGTTTTTTGCACATCTGCTCAAGTAACATTCCCGCTTCATCTTAGGCAAACTAGTGCTGTTATTCCTACAGGTAGAAAGAATTGAAAACTGCCCCGACAGGGGAAAAAATGCATTGGAGGTTTGAAAAGTGAAACTGGCAATCGAGATAAAGGATCTAAGCAAACACTACGGCAAAGTAATTGCCCTGAACGGACTGTCCATGAACGTTAACCAGGGAGAGGTTTTTGGGTTTATCGGTCCCAATGGGGCAGGTAAGACAACAACTATCCGCATACTTCTGGGAATGTTGAAAAAGGACTCCGGTTGCGTGGAAGTCCTGGGCGGAGACCCGTGGCATGATGCGGTGGCTCTACACCGCAAGCTCGTCTATGTACCTGGCGATGTAAACCTCTGGCCGAACCTGACCGGTGGTGAAGTCATAGACCTCTTGGGCAGACTCAGGGGCGGCCTGGATTCAAAACGCCGCACAGAATTTGTTGAGCGCTTTAAGCTGGACCCGGGTAAAAAGTGTGGCACTTACTCCAAGGGAAACAGGCAGAAAGTGGCACTGATTGCCGCCTTTGCCGCCAATGTGGACCTTTAATACTTGATGAGCCCACATCTGGCCTCGATCCTCTGATGGAGTCAGTATTCCAGGACTGCATCGCAGAAGTAAAGAAAGCAGGCAAAACCGTACTCCTGTCCAGTCATATTCTTGCCGAAGTAGAAAAGCTCTGCGACAAAATCGGAATTATCCGGGATGGCCGCCTGGTGGAATCAGGGTCGTTGGATAAAATGCGCCACCTGACCCGGACATCTGTAACCGTTGACACCGGTAAACCTGTGAACGGTCTCGACCAGCTGAGCGGGGTCCACAATCTGCGGGTTGAAGGTAACAGGGCTATCTTCCAGGTGGATACCGATTCCCTGGATGAAACGCTCAAATACCTTGCCCAATTCCAAATTATGGCCTTGACCAGCGCCCCTCCCACTCTCGGGGAGCTGTTTATGCGCCACTATGGAGACAAGGTGGTGTAGTAATGAAACGACATCATTTCACCGGCACCAGTGACCTCCTCCGGTTTATATTGCGGCGAGACCGCATTCGCCTTTGCATCTGGCTGGTCTCCATCACCTTCTGTGTCGTGTTGTTTGCCATCAGCTTTGTGGAAACACTCCCCACCGAAGCGGATCGGATGGCCAGGGCGGAGTTTATCCAAGTGCCTGCAAATGTCGCCCTGACGCGACCCGGACATGGCATTGATAACTACACCTATGGTGCAATGATTGCCAACGAGCTGGGGTTTCTCACCGCAGTGGCGATTGCGCTGATGAATATCTTCCTCATTGCCCGGCATACTAGGGCCGAGGAGGAAAGCGGCCGGAGTGAATTAATTCGGGCTGCGGTAGTTGGTCGCTACGCCCCACTCACGGCGGCATTGCTTGTCTCACTAGGGGCGAACCTAGTTCTGGGCTTGGCCATCGCCACCGGCCTCTTGGCCAGTATGGAATTAAGCGCCACAGGCTGTATTGCCTTTGGTGGCTGGCTGGCGGCATTGGGTATCGTTTTTGCCACTATCACCGCCGCCATCGTTCAGCTCACCCAACACACCCGGGCCGCCAAGGGATTTTCCGGCCTTGTCCTCGGCGTCGCCTTTGCCCTCAGGGCGTGGGGAGACATCGGTGACGGCACCGCGTCCTGGTTCTCACCTTTTGGTTGGGGCCAAGCAACGAAACCATTTGTTGATGAGCGCTGGTGGCCACTGCTGATTTCCCTGGGATTTGCGGCCCTGCTGACCCTGGCAGCATACTTCCTTTGTTCCCGTGTTCCCGGAGGGACTTTGACGCTGGAATATTCAGACTCATGCCTGGTCGTGAACAGGCCTCACCGCTTCTGTCCGGACCTCTGGGGCTAGCATTCCGCTTGCAGCGCTCCAGCCTGATTTCTTGGGTTGTCTGCCTGGGACTGTTCGGAATATTTTTAGGCGGCCTGGGCCAGGAAGCCCAGACGTTTTTCGCTGACAACCCCCAATTGGAAGAGTTTTATGCCCAAGCAGGGGCTGGCAGTATCTCAGACGGGACTTATGTAATATTCCTGCGCTTAGTAGCGATTCTAGTTGCCGCCTTCGGCATCATAACCATGTCACGGATGCGAAATGAAGAACAGTCGGGAAGAGTAGAGGCGGTTTTGGGACAGCCACCTCTCGCTGGCGCTACGCCGGCAGCTATCTGACAGTGGCAACAGTTGGCAGTCTGGCGGCGCTCCTGGTAGTGGGCCTGAGCGCGGGAGCGACTCTGGCGGCAGCTGGCGGTGAGCTCTCCGAGGTAACCAGACTCCTGGAAGCGGCGCTAGTCAATATTGCGCCCGTATGGCTGCTGGTTGGTCTGGCCCTGGCCCTCATCGGATTTGTCCCACGCATAAGCGGACTGGTCTGGCTGTTAGTTGTCTATGGTCTGATCTCGGAGCTCATCGGACCGCTTCTGCAATTTCCCCAGTGGACCAACAACCTCTCCCCCTTCTATAATGTTCCCAAGCTGCCAGCGGAGGAACTGACACTTGTCCCCCTGTTGATTATGCTGGCGATTGCTGTCGCTCTCTCCGCCTTAGGTCTTGTTGCATATCGTCGCAGAGTGCGTCTCTAAAACAATACAGCCGGTGAGAATCGTCTCACCGGCTTTCGTTTAGAGCTGATAGATATTGTGAAACCTGTCAACTTGGGTCCCAGGCTCTGTTTGGTCTATTTATTTCAGCTTTTCCACCGCTAAACTGGCTTCCCAATTGTCTGGGTTAAAACCTCTCCTGCCCAGCAGAAAATAGTCAATGTCATGAACAATTCTGTGCATCACTACCCACCGTTCTCTGCTCAAACCCTGTTCAGCCAAAGCAATGAACGCTTCTAAATCCCTGGTTAGTGGTTCATAGTAGGATTGCGTTGCCATGCTCTTGAACCTAGGCACATGCACGCTCAGCATCTCCTCAAGATCTTTACTGTCCGGGTGTCTGCCCCAGCAAACCGTATCATTCAAGAATTCATGCGCCTGGGTAATATATCCCAGCTGCCCTCTGGACAAACCGGACAACTCCAGAAGTTTCTGGGTTTCGTTCCGGTCTTCCCCGAACATAACCCAGGCCATTGCGCCGCCTGTTACCAGCACCAACAACAATACCACTATCACACGTTTAGCTATTTTTCACACCTTCTTACGTTCTTCTTTTGACGAAGGATTACAAGCAGTGTGCATTTCCTAGCCCTTCTGTGTGCCGCCTAACTTCTCAGTAAGCAGTTGCTTGACCAATCGGGGATTGGCCCGGCCGCTGCTGGCCTTCATAACCTGACCGACCAGGAAACCTAAAGCCCGATCCTTGCCCCCTCTATAATCAGCTACAGATTGGGGGTTATCGGCAAGCGTCTTGGCGACCAAATGAGCAAGCTCCGTTTGGTCACTGACCTGAGACCAGCCCCGGGCCTGGACAATCTCCGCCGGACTACCTCCGTGGCTAAGCATTTCTTTTAGCACCTGGCGTGCGATGTTGCCACTGATTACTCCCGATTGCTCCAATTGGATTAGCTCCCCCAGATCCCGGGGGGTGATTCGCAGCTCTGATAGGGATTGACAGGTCTTGTTTTGGTGCCGCGCGACTTCGCCCAGCAGCCAATTGGCCACTGCCTTTGGGTTGACGCCAAATTCAAGTACAGCCTCAAACCAATCCGCGCGATAACGTTCACTAATC
This sequence comes from Bacillota bacterium, assembly GCA_009711825.1. Lineage (NCBI taxonomy): Bacteria > Bacillati > Bacillota > Bacillota bacterium. Next base: position 17,946 of record VEMY01000029.1, read on the forward strand.
AGCAAGTCGGCATCATAAGCACCCAGTCCATACTGCTCCTGAAAGCGGCTCGCCCGGGCGCCTGGAAGTTCGGGAACCTGCGCCTTAGCCGTGTTTAGCATCGTCTGTGTAATTTGAAGCGGAGGCAGGTCCGGTTCCGGGAAATAGCGGTAATCGGAGGCCTGTTCCTTATCGCGCATCGGCACGGTGCAGTATCTATTCTCATCCCAGCGCCGGGTTTCCCTGGAGATTTGTTTCCCGGAAGCCAGCAACTGTCTTTGGCGTCCGATTTCATAATTCAGCGCCCTTTCCAAGGCCCGCAGACTGTTAAGGTTTTTCAGCTCCGTCTTTTCCCCAAATCCCTCGCTGCCAGTCGGTCGCAAAGAAATGTTAGCGTCACAACGCAGTTCGCCCGCCTCCATCCGACATTCGGAAACCTGACAGTAGCGAAGGATATCACGAATTGCTTCCACATACATACGGGCCTCCCCTGGCCTAACAAGCTCCGGTTCTGAGACAATTTCCACCAGCGGAATCCCACTGCGGTTAAAGTCCAGCAAGGTTTCTGTGGCTGTATGCTGCGATTTCCCCGCATCCTCTTCCAGATGCAGGCGGGTAATGTTTATTCGCCTGCCGTCCGCAAGTTCCACCCAACCACCTCGGGCTAGGGGCGTCTCATGTTGAGTAATCTGATACCCCTTGGGCAGGTCGGGATAAAAATAGTTCTTGCGGCTAAAACTGCTCTCGCTGTTAATCTCGCAATTCAGGGCCAAAGCCGCAATCAGCGCCTTGTCCACAGCACTGCCGTTTAACACCGGCAATGCCCCCGGCAGCCCGAGGCAGACCGGGCAGACCTGGGTGTTGGCAGCGGCGCCAAATCTTGCGGGGCAGGCGCAGAACAGTTTACTCTCCGTATTCAGTTCAACGTGTAACTCCAGTCCAATTACTGTTTCCCAAGCCAACTAACCCACCTCCGGAAGCTGAAGATGCCAATCGCTGAGGCACTGCCAGGTGTGACCAACCTGGATCAACAGGCCCTCCTCATAGCGTGCGGCCACCAATTGCAAGCCAACAGGTAGTCCATCCGTAAAACCACAGGGCATGGATATCGCCGGTAGGCCGGCGAGACTAGACGGGATTGTATAATAGTCATTCATATACATGGTCAGTGGATTCGGTTGTTCCCCAAGCTTGAAGGCCGGGCCGGGAGTTGTAGGCAAAAGCAGCACGTCGACTTCAGCGAAAAGACGATCAATGTACTTGCGAATTATCGTTCTTGCCCGCAGGGCCGCATTGTATAAGTCTTCATCTGCTCGTGCGCCAAGCACGTATGTGCCCAGCATCAAGCGCCGCTTTACCTCCGGGCCGAAATCCCGACTGCGTTTGTAAACATCACTGAGTTCAGCAGCGGATGAACGCACGCCAAAGCGGATTCCGTCAAACCGGGCAAGGTTAGAGGAGGCCTCTGCTGGGCCAAGGATATGATAACAGGCCAGGGCTTCCTTATTGTATGGCAAAGAAACTCCCTGGAGCCGAGCGCCGGCCGTTTCCAGGGCCCGGGCAGCCGACATCACCGCCGCGCCGGTATCTGTGTCGAGACCGTTATCAAAGGCCTCCTGGATGATGCCAATGCGCAGGCCGGTCACTTCATTGCGGATATAGTCTGTGAAGTCGGGGACTGGTTCAGAACAGGAAGTGCTGTCACCGGGGTCATGGCCACAAATACTGTTTAATACATAGGCACAGTCTGCCACTGTGCGGGTTAGGGGTCCAATTTGATCAATCGAGGAGGAAAAGGCCACAAGACCACGACGGCTGACCCGTCCGTAACTTGGGCGCATTCCTACCACACCACAAAAACTGGCAGGCTGCCGAATCGAGCCGCCGGTGTCCGAACCTAGGGCGAAAGGCACACAGCCGGCTGCAACGGCTGCTGCCGAACCGCCGCTGGACCCTCCCGGAACCCGGGACAAATCCCAGGGGTTCCTGACGGGACCAAAGGCAGAATGCTCATTGGAAGAGCCCATGGCAAACTCATCGAGATTGAGCTTGCCCAACAACGGAGACTGGGCCAAGGCGGTGATAACATGGGCATCTGCCGGCGGCCGATAATCCGCCAAAACCCTAGATGCGCAGGTTAACGGCACTCCCTTAACGGCAATATTATCCTTGACCGCCACCGGCACCCCTGCCAACAGTGGTAGCTCAGTGCCCTGTTGGCGCAAGGCATCCACTGTCCCGGCTGTAGCCAGAGCCCGCTCCGTAGTCTTGGTTATGTAGAGATTAAGCTTTGACGCCCTTTGCTCCCGGGCCAGATATTGTTCTGTAAGACATCGTGAGCTCATGGCGCCGGAAGCCAGTTTGGGCAGAATTTCGGTCAGAGTCATCATTCAACCTCCATCACAGGCGGCACCCGATGTCTGCCCTCTTTGTGCTCTGGCGCCAATGCAAGCGTTTCCCCAATCTCCAGGCCTGGCTCCACCCGGTCAGGGCGCAGGGGACAGCAATAGGCACAGGTCGTTGTGGTCGGTTTGACAGAGCCCGAGTCCATTGCCTTTAGTACTTGACTGTATTCCAGCACCGACTGCAACTGCCGGGCAAACTGCTGCTGTTCACTAGAATCTAATTCCAACCGAGCCAGGGCGGCAATTCGATTTATATCATTAGTAGTAATCATCGGTCATCCCCCCATGTGTTTTCTTTTTTTATTATAACATGGGAAAAAATTCTAATGAAAATTTTGTTGTCAAACGCTTGAGAAATTGGTATCATGAATATACAAAACAATATTGAAGGTGCCTTCAGGGCCGGGTGCAATTCCCGACCGGCGGTAAAGCCCGCGAGCCCCCCACGGGGTTGATTTGGTGAAATTCCAAAGCCGACAGTAACAGTCTGGATGGGAGAAGGGACTTTTTGCTGCCCATGTTTATTTCTGTGCAGCAGTCCTCCTCCTGAAGAAAATACCTTCAGGAATTTTAATTTTAAGGAGGAGTTTTTATGGAACGTTCTTTGGCAACAAACAGGTCAATGGTCAGTTACTTAGTGAAAATCGGTTTACTTTCGGCACTGGCATTTATCCTCATGTTTTTGGATTTTCCGATTCCGCTTTTCCCGGCATTTTTAAAGATGGATTTTGGCGATGTGCCGGCGCTGATTGCCGGGTTTTCACTGGGACCGGTGGCAGGTGTTTTTGTGCAACTGATTAAAAATATCCTGTATTTTTTCACCAAAAGTTCGACAATGGGTGTCGGTTCCCTGGGCAACTTCCTCACCGGCGTGACCTTGATTGTGCCTGCAGCCCTGATCTACCGGCGTATGCACACCCGAGGAGGCGCGCTCCTGGGAGTGCTGGTTGGAACTGCAGTTATGGCCCTGTTTATGGCCGTGTTCAATTACTACGTGCTGATACCTTTATACATCACCGTTCTGGGATTCAGCATGGAGGCCGTTGTTGGCATGGGGACCGCAGTGAATGCCAATATTACCGACCTGCGTTCACTTGTTATCCTCGGGGTCACTCCGTTCAACATCTTTAAGGGACTGGCTGTTTCATTGGTCACCTTCCTGCTCTACAAGCATCTATCGCCAATACTGCGTCAAAAATAAACTAATTGAATCAGGGCGGCATTAGCTGCCCTGTTCTTTATTTGCTCGCTATGGTATATTCTTTTACAGAGGTGGTAAACATGCTGGAAAAATTGCGGACAAACCCCGTGCTTAAATTGATAGTACAAATAGTAGCAGCCATCCTATTAATAGTTCTGCTCTGGTTGTTCGGCGCAAAACTGTTGTCCATCCTGATGCCCTTCGCGATTGCCTTCACCATCGCCTATATCTTAAATCCGATGGTTGTATGGCTGCAAAAGCGTAAAATTAAACGTTTCATCGCTGTAATCATCATTTACTTTATTTTCTTCGGCTTGTTGTTCATGCTCTTCTCCCGACTGGTGCCGGCTGTGGTGGCCGAGGTCAACCGGTTTTCCGGCCACATCCCCAGGTACATTCAACAAGCCCAGGAGCTAATTCAAGAGTTTGAAGACGCACGTAACCATCTAGAGCTCCCAGACACAGTGCATGAAGTAATCAATGACGGTCTGGCCTCTTTGGAGAGCACATTACTGACAACACTATCCAGAATCCCAGAGTATACAACCGGTTTTGCACGCTTTTTATTTGATGTATTCTTGGTCCTGATTCTGACCTTCTATTTCCTTAAGGACTTCCACATTATCAAAAAGGGAATCCTCAATGCTATCCCCGCAAATCGCAAACACCGGGCATACAAAATCCTGCGGGAAATTGATCAAAGTCTTGGAAATTACATCCGGGGACAGTTGATTATCTGCTCAGTGATTGGCGTTTCAACATACTTGGGCCTGCTCGTCCTTGGCGTTGACTTTGCCATGATGCTGGGCGTTGTCGCCGGCGTTACCAACATCATCCCCTATTTTGGCCCCTTTATCGGCGCCTTCCCAGCAGTTATCGTCGCCCTGCTGCAATCACCGCTGATGGCCCTGAAGGTAGCGATTGTAATCACCGTAATTCAGCAGGTTGAAAGCCAGCTGATTGCACCCCAGGTCCTGGGTAAGCGCATGGGCATGCATCCCCTACTGGTAATCGGTGCCCTGATTGCCGGCGGTCAGTTCTTCGGTATTATCGGTATGGTAATCGGGGTGCCGGTGGTGGCAATTATCCGCGTGCTCATCCGCAATCTAAAGAACCCGTTTGGACAAGACGCCGCCACCCCTGGGCTTGCAAAAAAATAGTCTGGAATCGAATAAGCCGGCCATGTGCCGGCTTATTTTGTGTACATCAAGACCAAACCAAGGCCAGTCATCAGCAGTACCGCCAGCAAATAACTGCCGGCCAATACCGCTAAAGATGCCGGCAGAAGCGCCAGCAATGGGTAAGCGAATACCCGTCCAAAAAAGACTGCCGCCACCAAGATTCCGGTGAGGATTGCAACACCGGCGCCACACCAAAGCTTGCAAACCCAGCCCAGGGTCTGAAAACGTCCCCGACGTCCGGCCAGACCGATGACCCCGTAGAGCATGAAAATCAATGACATGAAAAGCAAGTTGGCGAAGAGAGCGCGCCCCCGGAAATTTGGCGGCAGCCGCCCGGGCGTTTCAAAGGGCGCCAGTGCCTCCATAGCCACCCCCGCCGTCTCTGGCGCCGGACCCACTAGTACCAGCCAAACGCTACCAAACTGTGGATGATGGGGATGCCAGATTCCTGCCACAGGGAGCTCCATTGACAGACCGTCAATATCCAATCCCAGAACATCACCCAAGCCAATACCCCGCCAGCGCCAGATCTCGTGGGATACCAACAGAAACATATCGCCGGATGTTAGGGTCGGCTCATAGCGCCACAGCCGGTCAGGATCCAGTCCGGCTGCACTTAATACATCCCAGTCCGGCACATGAATCACCTTGCTGTTAAATAAATCTGCAGTTCCCAGGATCCGGACTTCAGAACTGCCGGGATGCCACAGGCGCTGACTGCGTACCTGGGCATAATCGGGCATAAATCCGCAGGCCAGAATCATGCCGCTGATAATCCCGCTGAAAATAGAAAACAAAAGTACTCCCGCCAACGTGCGACTGTACAGGCTCTCACTCATCGCGTCCATTCCTTTACAGTAATTACTGGCTAGTATGTCTGTCAAAAGAGCGAAAATACCCCTCTTGCCCCAAATGATATTTCTATGGCACAATACTGGTAAAGCTTACACGGAGGGGAGAAAAATGAAAATGATGCGTGGCCTGCTGCTGGCCCTAGTTCCGGCGACGGCAGCGGCCCTCTGGTATTTTCGCCTTGACGCCTTGCTTTTGATGGTGGTCAGTATTGTTTCTGCAGTCGGTGCTGAAGCGCTTTATCAGTTCATTTTCCGCAAACCGATTAAGATTAAAGATTACAGCGCTGTCGTTACCGGCTTGTTGCTTGCGTTAACGGTCTCGCCATCATTACCACTGCCAATGATGGCGGCCGGGGCCGCCTTTGGTATTATCTTCGGCAAACAGGTGTGGGGAGGCCTGGGCAAAAATATCTTCAACCCCGCCCTCACTGGCAGGATTTTTATTGTCTTTGCATTTCCTGGTGCCTTGAACCCCTGGCTTTCGCCTGTGGAAATGGTAACCACGGCCACACCGCTGCAGGAATTTCAGTCTGACGGGATAGTTGCGCCTCTGGTGGATTTGTTTACCGGCAATATCGCCGGCAGCATCGGTGAGACATCCGCGCTTCTTTTGCTTCTGGGCGCAAGTTTTCTGTTCTGGAAAAAGTTCGCCAACTGGCGGATCCCCGCCGGCATGATTGGGGCAGTAGCAGTCATCGCGCTCCTGTACGGAGATAATCCCCTTTTCCACATCCTTTCGGGAAGCCTGCTGCTGGGCGCCCTGTACATGGCCACCGACCCAATGACCTCGCCCAAAACCCAGAGTGGCCGCTGGCTGTTTGGAATCCTGGTGGGTATTGTCTTGATGGGATTCCGTTATTACAGCACTTATCCCGAAGGCACCACCTTTGCCATTCTAATTGGCAACGCCCTGGTGCCGCTCATCAACAAATATACCGCAAAAAAACCGCAAAAAAAAGTTGCCTAAAGCAAAGGTGTGTCTCCGCTAAAGAGACACACCTTTTTACGTTTCTCGAATTGGAGTGTTGCTGCTCCCGGGTAATTCCAGCCGGGAATCAAGTCGGAATCCAACTAGAACTGTAATCAGCGGAAACAGATAGCACAGAACTGCGTAGGGCGCGTATTCCAGCGCCGAGATTCCTGTAATCGTAAAGATGATGATTCCATTTACATTCCAAGGCATCAGCGGTGCAATGATCGTGTTGGTGTCTGAGATGGTCCGGGCAAGAATTGTCCCGTCCAACCCCAATTGCCTGTATTTCTCCCGGTAGAGACGACCGGGCAAGACTATCCCAGAGGACTGATCGCAGGTGACAACTGTCAGCAGACTACCGATGAGACCGGTCTTGTAAATCAATTCGCCCCGATGTTCCACATTGGCAATCGGCTCATAAATCAAAGGCTTGAGGGCCCCGGAGCGCTCGAGGATACCACCCAGGGCAATTACAGCGATGACAATGAAAAGCACTTCCACCATTCCGACCACGCCGCCGCTCTGCAAAATTGCGCTCAACTCAGGAATCAGGTCGGCGCCCCGAAAACCAAAAATAAGTTCACTCAAAAGTCCCGAGAAGACGACACCCTGGTAAATTAAAGCCAGAACAGTGCCGCCGGCCAGCCCGACGATAACAGTGGTCAGCGTTCTAAGACCCAACATGGGTAGGGCGACAATTGCCAAGGGAAACAGAAGCAGTAGCGGGTTGAGATTAAAACCGGCTTCAATCCCCTGCTGATAAGTAGCAATCAGCTCCAGGTCGCCGGCGGCGCTATACCGAGTCCCCAGCAGATAGTAAATTACAGCACTGACAACCAAAACCGGAACCAGTGTTACTGCCATCGTGCGCAGCAACTGGCGGTAACGGCTACCGGTAACTTTCATTGTTAGATTCAGCAATCCCGAGATTGGTGAAATCTTATCGGCGACATAAGCACCCGACACCAGCGCCCCCATCAATAGAGCCAATGGAATCCCGAAGCCACGTCCAATGCCCAGGAGCGCAATCCCCAAGGTGCTGATGGTGCCCACAGCAGTACCCATGAAAATTGAAAGCACCGCAGTAAACAGGAAGGCCATGAACAGGAAATTCATTCCCTCCAGGTATTCAAAACCATAGAACATTACCGCCGGCACCACCCCGGAAGCCATCCACACCGAGATATTGGCGCCAATCAGCAGGATGAACAAATAGAGCTCCCGACACTCCACAACACCCGCCCAGGCCATTGCCAGTAACGCCCTTACCGAAAGTCCGTCCCGAGAAAGCAACAGAAGACTGAAAGCGATACCCAACAGAAAGGGATAGAGCAGAGATATGTTGATTATCACACTAATTAGAATCGCAACGCTGACGAAGATGGCAATTGCATAGGCCCGACGCTTCAACGCCCTCCCCCTCTCAAAAAATATCCACTCCTCTATCTTATGTCTTTGCCTGAAAAATGCAAGGGAAAATAACTGCCATGACAGATCCCACCGGATGCTTACTGGCTGTAGCTTAGTTTGACAATCCCGGCTTTGCCCGCATACATAGAACTACCGAGTAATTGTTAGGGGCGGTGAACTATGGATGTTAAAATCATGACTGCCCGGGATGCAGTAGACCTGATTCCCTCCCAATGCACCTTGCTCACAGAGGGCTTTGTCGGCGCCTGTTTTGCCGAGGAGCTGGCCATGGCCTTAGAGCAGCGCTTCCTGGAGACAAAGCTTCCCCGTAATTTGACTTTGGTCTACGCAGCCGGCCAAGGCGATGCTGGTGACCGCGGTCTCAACCACCTGGGCCACGCCGGACTCTTGCGGCGAGTAATTGGCGGCCATTGGAATCTGGTGCCCAAGATTCAGGCACTGGCAATGGCCGAGGAAATTGAGGCATACAACCTGCCCCAGGGTGTAATCACCCATTTAACCCGGGATATCGCTGCCGGTAAGCCCGGCACCCTTACCAGTGTAGGGCTGGGCACTTTTGTTGATCCGCGCCAGGAAGGTGGGCGCCTGAACCGACGAACCAAAAAGGACATCGTTGAAGTTCTCGAAACCGGCGGCCGGGAGTTCTTGTTCTATCATCCCTTTTCGGTGGATGTGGCCTTACTTCGAGGCACCTACGGCGATGAGCTGGGCAATGTCAGCATGGAAAAGGAAGGGCTCACAGCTTCTATGCTGGCGGCGGCGCAGGCAGCTAAAAACTCCGGCGGCCTGGTGCTGGTTCAGGTGGAAAAAATAGTTGCAGCCAACAGCCTCGCCCCCCGCTCGGTGCAAATCCCCGGGATTTTGGTGGACGTGCTGGTTCCTGTTGCTGTCAAGGAAAACCACATGCAGACTTATCGGACCGGGTATAACCCCGCATTCTCCGGCGAGATTCGTGCCCCCCTGCAATCGCTGCCACAGTTGGCTCCGGGCGTGCGGCGAATTATTGCCCAACGGGCGCTGAAGGAATTGACACCGGGGGCGGTGGTGAACCTGGGGATTGGCATGCCGGAAGGGATTGCGGCCCTGGCCAATGAAGCTGGTCGGAACGACTTTACCCTCACGGTGGAAGCAGGGCCAATCGGCGGAATACCCCAGGGCGGCCTCGACTTTGGCTGTGCTGTCAACCCCCAGGCAATCATCGACATGGCCAGCCAATTTGACTTTTATCAGGGCGGAGGACTAGATATCGCCTTTCTAGGCATGGCCCAGGTCGACCGGGATGGGAATGTGAATGTCAGCAAATTCAGCGGCAAAATCCCCGGCTGCGGCGGGTTTATCGATATCTCGCAAAACGCCCGCAAAGTTGTGTTTTGCGGCAGTTTTACGGCCAACGGTCTGGAAGCAAAAACAACTGCAAAAGGCGTAAACATCATCCGGGAGGGCAGCATTCGCAAATTTGTCCCGCGGGTTGAGCAAATCACCTTTAACGGCAAGCTGGCTGCAGAACGTGGCCAGGATGTGCTCTATATTACAGAGCGGGCGGTGTTTCGCCTGACCAAAGCAGGCCTGAAACTAGAGGAGGTCTACCCCGGAATCGACCACAAACGCGACATCCTCGCCCAGCTGCCGCCAGGAACGTTTCTCACTGGTTGACCAGCTACCGGGGACGTTTCCCACTGGCTCTTCCAGGACCCACAATCGAAAGCTAGACTCCCAAGATTGCAAAACCCCGCTGGCCTTGCCAACGGGGTTATTACTTATTTATCTGGATACCGATTGCTGAAGAAAAACTGCTCCCGACTGAGCCGGGCAGGCCGCTCTTTCTCTGTGGCCAATTGCTCTTCGCTCAGCAGCTCTGTGGCACTGAGATCATGCTTGCCTACAATCAGCAAAGTGATCACCGTCATTTCCCGGGGAATGTTCAGAATCTCTTTGACCTTGGCTTCCCTGTACCCGGCAATCGGGTGGGCGACTAGGTCCATCTCGGTGGCTTTGAGGATAATAGATGCCGTTGCCATACCGGTGTCAAAAAGATAATAATCCCGGCCCTTAATCTGGCAGTCCAAGTCCGGCTGGCTGCAAACGGCAATGATCATAGACCCGGCTTTTGCCCAGGCATTGCCCCGGGGCAGTGCCTGTTCTTTGAGCTCGCCCAGCACTTCCGGATCCCAGGCCGCCACATAACGCCATGGCTGATTATTAAAGCAGGATGGCGCCAAGGTGGCGGCCTCCGCCAATTCACTCAGAATCTGCTCCGTTATCTGTACCGGAGCCAGGGCCCGATAGGCACGACGCTTGACAATCGTCTCATTGAGTTCCATGTGTTTCCCCCTCTGTCGAAATTGGTTGAAAATGTCCCAAACAACCTCCGTCCCCGAGTGGGCACGTCCCCGAGTGGGCAAAAATGTCCCCGATGGCTAGAGCAGGTTTTGGAGTTCGCTTTCGCTAAGAACGGTGACGTTGAGTTTCCGGGCTTTATCCAGTTTGGAGCCGGGGTTATCACCGGCCACCAGATAATCGGTCTTGCTGCTGACAGAGCCGGTGACTTTGCCGCCAGCGGCTTCTATCAGTCGGCTGGCTTCAGTTCGGGTAAGCTCCGCCAGGGTGCCAGTGAGGACAAAAGTCTTGCCGGCCAGCTTGCCGCCGGTCTCACGGGGCGCTTCCTTGGTATTCAGGCCGGCTTCCTGCAAGCGTCGGAGCAATTTTTGCATATTCTCATCGGCTAGCTCTTTGACGACGCTGGCTGCAATTGTGTCGCCGATTTCCGGGATTGCCGTCAGTTCCTCATGACTGGCAGCCAACAGGGCATCCAGGGAGCCAAAATGCTCCGCCAGTAGTCGGGCAGCCTTGGCGCCCACAAAGCGTATACCGAGGCCGAATAACAAACGGGCCAGCGAACGCTCTTTGCTTGTTTCAATTGCCGCCACCAAATTGGCAGCGGACTTCGTCCCCATGCGCTCCAGTCCGGCTATCTGCTCCTCAGTAAGTTGATAGAGGTCTGCGATATCGGTAATCAACTCGGCCCGGAACAGTGAGTCCACAACCGCCGGCCCCAGACCGTCAATATCCATTGCCTGCCGGCTGGCCCAGTGAATCACCCGTTCGCGAATCTGGGCCGGGCAGCCGGGGTTAGAACAACGCCGGGCCGCCTCGCCCTCAATCCGTAGAGACTCATTGCCACAGGCAGGGCAGTTTTTCGGCGGCTGCCAGATTCGCTCGTCCCCAGTGCGCAAATCAGTTAAAGATGCGACGATCTCAGGGATGATGTCCCCGGCCTTTTGCACAATCACCATGTCGCCAATGCGAATGTCCTTGTTCTTTATGTAATCTTCGTTGTGTAGACTGGCGCGGCTGACAGTTGTGCCCGCCAGCTTCACCGGTTCCAATTCGGCTGTGGGCGTGATTGCGCCAGTGCGGCCGACATTGAGGGTGATGTCTAACACCCGGCTCTGGGCCTGTTCGGCGGGAAACTTCCAGGCAATTGCCCAGCGGGGGCTCTTGGCAGTGTTCCCTGCCTGCTCCTGAAGTTCCTGGGAATCTACCTTGATCACCATCCCATCAGTTGCGAAGGGAAGCTCCAGTCGTTTATTGCGCCAACTCTGGACATAGTCAATCACTGCGTCAATATCGCGGAAACGCTGCCGGTGCTCGGCCACTCTAAATCCCAGGTCTTGCAAGTAGTCCAGAGACTGCCAGTGGGTGTTTATGCCCAAATCGGCGGCGTTTTCCAGGCCGTAGATAAAGATATCCAATTGCCGTCCAGCGGCAACCTTGGGGTCCAGTTGCCGCAGAGAGCCGGCGGCAGCATTGCGCGGGTTGGCAAACAGTGGCTGTCCGGTGACCTCGCGCTCCTTATTCAGTCGCTCAAAAGCCTCCCGGGACATGAAGGCCTCACCCCGCACCCGCAGGGTATGGGGCTGATTGAGCCGCAGGGGCAAAGAGCGTATGGTCCGCAAGTTGGCGGTGATGTCTTCGCCAATGCTGCCGTCGCCGCGGGTGGCACCCCGGGTGAAAATCCCGTCCCTGTATTCCAGGGCCACCGCCAGGCCGTCAATTTTCAGTTCCACCACATATGTGGGCTCGGTATCTAGCAGCCGCAGCAGGCGCTGGTGAAAAGAGCGCAAATCTGCCGGACCAAAGGCGTTATCCAAACTGAGCATCGGCGTTGGGTGGGTGACAGTAGCAAACCCCTCCAAGACCTGCCCCCCCACCCGCTGACTGGGGGAATCGGGAGTAATCAGATCCGGATACTTTGCCTCCAGTTCAGTGAGCTCTTTAGTCAGGGCGTCGAACTGGGCATCGCTCAAAGCCGGCTCATCCTTGACATGGTAGAGCCAGTTATTGTGATTGATTTCCCGGCGCAATTCTTCCAATCGCTGCCGGGCAGCTTCCTTGTCCATGGCCATAACCCCCTCTAATAAAATTCCATATCCGTCCGGGTACGCCGATAATAGTCTACCCTCTGAGCCCGGTTTTTTGTATGTAATTCCAGAAGATGCCCATCGGGGTCAGTAAAATACAGTGATTTCCCTTCCGCTTCGTGACGCTCCCGGTCACTGCGAAGCTCAACTCCCAGGGAAAGCAAATGCTCCCGCCAAGTCTGGAAATCAGCGTCATCGATGGAAAAAGCCAGATGCGTATAACCCTGGGGCGGGGTAACCGGGCCGCAGTTGAGGGCGAGCCAGATTCCCCCCAAGTCCAGGTAGCAAGTCTTATCTGCCCGGCACAGTAGCTTTGCCCCCAGGGCCCTGGTGTAAAATTCCAGCGCCCTATCCATATTACTTACAGCAAAGGTAATGTGATTCAACCCCCGGATTTTCATGGTCAGTCCTCGCATGGTGTTAAGGGAGCATACTCTGCCATCAGCTTGCGGCGGCCCTGGCCGGGGAAGTCCACTATAATCACCTGCTGGCTGCCCAAGGTCTCCATGGCCACCACCGTACCCTTTCCCCATTGGCGATGATTGACCACCATTCCGACAGTGAAATCATGGCGGACAGTGGCTGCGGTAGCACTTTCAGCAGCGGCGCCGGCCCACTCCTGAATCTGCTGGGGACTGCCGTTGACATAGCGGAGGAACTTGTCATCCACTTCCCGCAAAAACCGGGAGGGGCGGCTGCTGATATGGCGGCCGAAGATATGACGTGTGCGAGCCCAGATCAGACAGAGTTCCTCCATGGCCCGAGTCATGCCGACATAGCAGAGACGACGCTCCTCTTGGAGCTGGCTTTCGTCCTCCAGGCAGCGGGAATGGGGAAAGAGCCCCTCCTCCAGCCCGACCAGAAACACTGCAGGAAACTCAAGTCCCTTGGCGCTATGCAGGGTAATCAGGGTGACCCCCTCGGAATCATTTTCAAAACTATCCAGATCCGAGACCAAAGAAATCTCCTCCAGGAACAAAACCAAATCTCCGCCCACCCGCCGATCATATTCTTCGGTAACGGTGAGTAATTCCTGTAGGTTTTCCAGCCGACTATGGGCTTCCACCGTATTCTCGGCTGTGAGCAGGGAGGTATAGCCTGTCCGCTGCATTATCTCCTGTAAAGTAATGGTCACCGCTGACTGGCCGGCAATTATGTCCAGCTCTTTCATGAGGTTGGCAAATCCAGCCAGGGCCGAGCCGCTTTTACCGCCGATCTTTTCTGCGGCTTCAGCCAAATACAGTGCTGGCGCCACACCCTTTTCTGCGGCCAGGGCCAACAGTTTTTCCAGGGTCTTTTGGCCGATGCCCCGTCGCGGCTCATTAATCACCCGGGCCAAAGACGTGCTGTCCCAAGGATTGACCAACAGTTTCAGGTACGCAAGCATATCCTTGATTTCCTTGCGCCCGTAGAAAGGAACACCGCCCACCAGCTGGTAGGGTATGTTAGCCCGACGCAGGGCGTCCTCCAGAGTCCGGGACTGGGCCCGGGTCCGGTAGAGCACAGCATAGTCCGACAGTGGCCGCTGGCCGCTCTGAATAGTGTGGACAACGTAGCCCGCTTCATCGGTTTCCGTCTGGGCGTTGTACACACTGACTTCGGCCCCGTCACCAGCTGCAGTCCACAATTCCTTCTGTTTACGCTGATTATTATGGCTGATGATTGAATTAGCGGCCCCGAGGATATTGCCGGTGGAACGGTAATTCTGCTCCAGCTTAATCACCGTGGCCTCAGGATAATCCTTTTCAAAGTCCAGGATATTGCCGACATCGGCGCCCCGGAACAGGTAAATGGACTGGTCATCATCGCCCACCACGCAGATATTGCGGTGCGCAGACGCCAATAGATTAACAATTTTATATTGGGCATGGTTGGTATCTTGGTACTCGTCCACATGAATGTAGCGGAAGCGCTCCTGGTACTGTTCCCGGACTTCCTGATGATTTTCCAAAAGGTTGACGGTTACCACCAAGAGATCATCAAAGTCCAGGGCGTTGTTGGCCTGCAGCTTGCGCTGGTAGAGTTTGTATACCGTTGCCACCTTCTCGCGGTACCAATCGGTGGCCTGCTTAGAATATTCATCCGGCCCCATCAGCTGATTCTTGGCATTGCTAATGGCAGAGAGGACCGCCCGGGGCACAAACTTCTTGTCGTCAAGTTCTAACTCCCGCAGGCATTGCTTAACGACCGTCAATTGGTCCTGGTCGTCATAAATGCTGAACCCGGGCTGATACCCCGCCTTTTGACCGTGACGGCGCAACATTCGCACACAGGCAGAGTGGAAGGTGGAAATCCACATCCCATCGGTGTTACCCACCAACGCCTCCACCCGCTCCCGCATCTCGGTGGCAGCTTTGTTGGTAAAGGTTATGGCGAGGATTTCTGATGGCCGGGCCACGCCCGTTTCCAGCAGGCGGGCAATTCGGTACGTAAGCACCCGGGTCTTGCCGCTGCCGGCGCCGGCAATTATCAACAGCGGGCCGTCGCTATGGCAAACGGCCGCCAGTTGTTGTTGATTCAGTTCTTGCTCGATTTTTTGCATCGGTTCCACATCCTCTCATATTAATAATAGTGCAAACCGGGCCGGGGCGCAACAATGCAAAGTGGCAGTGGTTGCCAGAGAAACCAAAGAAAAATGCTGGCGTCAGAGCGCCAGCAGTGCAAATTACTTTAAGGGGGAAGAGCACTTGCCTAGAATTGTAGTTTTTTTATTAATTATCCTCGTAGCACTCACCATCTATGCATGGCAAATTGAACCCAACTGGTTGGAAGTAACTACTGTCGATGTGGAGCTCTTCGGACTGCCCCAGCAACTGGATGGATTTACAATCCTCCACCTAAGCGATTTGCACCTCAAGCGCTTCGGAAGGGAGCAGGCACGACTTTTGGAGGCGATTGCAAGCCATCATTACGACATGATTGCAATCACCGGCGACTTGCTGGATAACCCACGAAACACCGGTCTGGACCCGGTGACAGAACTCCTAGACGGCCTCGATGGACCAGTATACTTTGTGTTTGGCAATCATGATTACCACGATTATAATCAACTCACCCAGGAGCTAAAAGCACGGGATATAACAATACTAGCCAATCAACATGTACGCGTACGCCATAACGGCACCACTTTGCAGGTGGCTGGTATCCATGACCTCCACACCGCCCGCGTGAACCCATCAGCCCAATACCAACCTGATCTGGAGGCGGCGCTGGCGAACGCCAGCAAGGCCCTGCCACTAATCCTGCTCAGTCACTCCCCGGCTGTCTTGGAGAACTATCCACTCCCTGATTGGGGAGTCGACCTGGTGCTTGCCGGACACACCCATGGCGGTCAAATAAAAATTCCCGTCCTTGGGGCGCCTTTTACAGCCAGCGGCCGAATGTTTGACAAATACGTAGAGGGTCTGTATAGAGACAGAACGGTTCAGATGTACATTAATAGGGGGCTGGGAACAAGCTCCCTCCCCCTGCGCTTTTTGTCCCGCCCGGAAGTAACTTTTATCAGGCTCGTCGGTACCCGCTAACCCGCTAGCTGTTGTCGGGCAAAAAGATTGGCTGTAACAGGGCCAGAATCAATGACAGCACTGCAATCGGATCAAAACTCAGACCCCAGAACATCAACTGCTCGGCGATTTCCAGCTTAAGAAATGCCGCTGCCAAGGTCAGACTGACATAGATACCGCCGGCATTGGCGATAACTGTCCTCACCTCCCGGGAAAGAAAGGTTTCGTTGGGTTCCAGCGAACTGGTCAGTCTTAGACGCTTGCGGCGATGACATAGTCGCAGCCAGGCGCTGAGCAGCACCAAAAAGATACTGGCAATAATCAGCAGTATACCATAAAGCACCGGAATCTCACCTCCGGTGCTATTTTATTAAACTGGGTGGAAAAATAGTCCTCCTGGCAACCGCTTATCGAGCATCAGCGCCAATCCTTGTCACCCGGGTACCCGGGGGCAGATGTGGAATTCCTTCGCCCCATACTTCCATATCTAGAACCACGGTCAGCTGTGGGTGCGTACAGAGAATGCTCATGGGATTGCGTGTGGTAATTCCCTTGGTCATTGCAGCCATCACTGCCTCATGCTTGCTGGGACCACTGGCCAGGAGTATGACTCTGCGAGACTTCATGATTGAGGCCATCCCCATGCTGATTGCTTGTTTTGGCACCTGTTCTATATCGCCGTCAAAGAACTTATCGGCGTTGACCTGGATGGTCTCTGAGGTCAGATCAACGACACTGGTTCCATAAAACAGATGCTCCGCCGGCTCGTTAAAACCGATATGGCCGTTGACGCCAACCCCTACCACCATCAAGTCGATGCCGCCGGAGGCGACCAGTGCCTGATCGTATTGGTGGCAGGCGACCTGGGGATCATCGGTATCCCCTTGAGGAATATGGATGTGCTCGGGTGCAAGATTTACATGGTCGAACAAATGCTCATCCATAAACCGCCTGTAACTCTGGGGATGATCAGGCCCGATTCCCAAGTACTCATCGAGATTAAAGGTGCTGACACGGCTAAAGTCCAACCCCTGACGGTGCAGCTTTCGTAACTGCTTATAGAGACCGATGGGGGTAGAGCCGGTGGGCAGCCCCAGGACGGTACTTGGTTTTTTCTGTAACTGGCGGGAAACCAGGCCGGCAGCAACTTTGCTCATATGTTGGTAATCTTGGGTGATTAAAATATCCATTCTCAATCCTCCTTGTGCCGGCGTAGGCAATTAAAGATTTCTTATCCGGTAAAAGTACTTCTTTATCAAGCGTTCGTTGTGTTCTGTTACAATCTGGGAATTGGCAGATAGGGAACCATTGTAATAGACATCAGGTTCAACTCCCCGCGCCAATAAATTATCCACAGTCTGGACCATCAACGCGTTAAGTATATATAGACCGGCAATTGTGGATGAAGGGCCGACAGACTGCTCCATTCCCGGGAAATCCAAGACCCCGTCGCCAATCGGGCAACAGTTGTCCACCACCACGTCGGCCATATCCTTGAGTTTTTTCCCCGATGAGTGGAGGGGCTTTAGATAATCTGAATAGGTCACTGAATTGATGGCGATGACTTTAACATTCCGTTTGTGGCTGGCCTCCGCGACTTCAATAGAAGCGCCGTTGTTACCAGAGTTGGAGGTAACAATCATTACATCCGGCGGGGCCACCCGGTGATAGTCGACGATTATTTCACCGGAACCCTCTAGCTTTTCCATCGGTCCGCTTTTAGTGATTTCTGTATGGCCGGTCATACTCGGCTCCAGAATTGCATGCACCGGCGCCAAAGTCGCCGCCCGCCAGTTTACCTCTTCTGGCATGATAGCAGAATGGCCAACGCCAAACAAGTGGATTAAGCCGTCCTGCTGGATGCAATCAGCCATAATTTCAGCCGCCTGCTCAATCGCTGCTCCCTGAGACTCCTGTATTTTGGCCACAATTCTGTTGATGGCGGCGAAGTAGCGTTCCCAACCTTTTTGGTTTGTCATTCAACAGCCCTCCCAGAATTAGTAAAACAGTGGGCGCAGCGCACGCTGCGCCCACTGTTACCAGACCCGAATCCGGCCCTGGTATTTCTCGATCAGCTTGTCGTTGCGAATCCGGCCATGGTCCAAATTGCCGCTGAGGAATACCGGTGGCTCAATCCCCTTGGCCAGCAGATTTTCCACAGTACACACTACAATAGAGTGGATGATGAAGAAAGCGCTGATGTTCGATGTCGGCCCAATCGGTACCTCCAGGCCGTCCAGATGCACAGCGGCATCGCCTAATTCGGTGCAATTGTCAATCACCAGGTCGGCCACATCCATCAGCTTTTTGCCACTGGAATGGCGGGAAGTGGTTTGCTCCCCATACTGGCGGGAAAGAATTGCCACCACGGGAATCCCCAGCTTTTGGCACTCCCACGCCACTTCGATTGGCGCCGCATTGCGTCCGGAATTGGAGATGACAATCATCAAATCCTTGGGCTGGGGCTTGTGATAGTCGACTATGATTTTGCCCCATCCCTCCATCCGCTCGGTATATTCACTTTTTGTGACATGCTCATTACCGGTGAGACTGGGTTCGAGAATCACATTCACTGGCGCTAGACCACCAGCCCGGTAGACGATTTCTTCGGCCACCATATGGGAGTGGCCGGTGCCAAATGTATGGACCAGTCCATCCTTGGCAATTGCCTCGGCAGCCATTTCTCCGGCTTTACGTATTTTGTCAGCCTGGGATTCTTGCACCTTGGCCATGACCTCGTTGACTTTGTCGGTATAAAGTTTGTATGCGTCCATTAGCTAACCTCCTCGTATAATATGTTTAGAAAGCATATTTCTCTAAATTCCCAGTAATTTTCTTCCACTTTCCCCCTTGCTTTCCGAGGGGGAAATCTTATTAAGGGGTTGGATTTTTCGGGATGTTCCCAGACAAT
>VEMY01000030.1 GCA_009711825.1 Bacillota bacterium
TGCGATGAGCTGCAAGACATAACATTCACTGCTGCTCTTCAATTATTGGTCAGCCTATTCGCTGTATATGTCATGAGCAGGGCTAGACTAAATCAGGAGCACATTAGGGAGCTTTATGGCCAATTTATTGCTGACTTACCTAGTTACTTCAGGAGGTCAGCAGGGTTTTGGGTGTGCGAAACTTGAGTTTTTAAGATGTTATTATTACAAGTTTGTGTCATGAGGGTCATCAGGAAGAGGGGGTGAGCACGGGGTTAACTATGTTTTAACTTAATGCAGCTTGAAGATTCTGAAAGGGGGATTAATGCGTGTTAAAGAAAGGTTTACTGGTAGTTCTGGTCATGACGATGGTCGCTGGCTTATTAGCTGGTTGTGGCGGCGACCAGGATGGTGAAGGGGCTTTGTTGGACGAAGTAGTCTTTATGACCGTGGAAAGCCCCGCGGCAGCAGTGCGTCAATTGCAAGGGGGCGACATCGATCTCTACGGTTTCGACATCACCGATCCAACCCTTTTCGAGGAAATCGCGGACGATCCCAATCTCGATTTTGGTCTGAGTTACGGTGGCTACAGCGAGATTCGGTTCAACACATGGGGGCCGACATTCGATAACGGAATGTTTAACCCATTTCATGATGCCCAAATTCGTGAGGCGATGAATTGGTTGGTCGACCGCCACTATATAGTTGAGGAATACCTGGGCGGTCTTGGGGAACCGAAATGGACTTTCATGGGCAAGAAGTTTCCCGATTCAGCCATCCGCTATCCTCACATCGTAGAAGAAATTGAGGACTTCTATGCACACGACCCAGACAAGGCCGCTGAAGTTGTCACTGAGCGGATGGAAGCTCTCGGAGCAGAACTGGTGGACGGAACATGGCATTACGAAGGCGAAGTAATTGAGCTCACCGCTTTGATTCGCGCCGATTTACCGCCATATCCCGAAGCTGGTGACTATTTTGTCGGGCTCCTTGAAGACCTAGGCTTCGAGGTTCATGCCCCGCACTATACCGGTGCCGAGGCAAACCCAATCTGGACCGGGACTCATCCCCGGGAAGGCAACTGGAACATTTACACCGGAGGCTGGTCATCACCGGTAATCCCGCGGTGTTCGGCACATACCTTTGACCAGTTCTACACCCACCGGGTCATGCCGTGGCCTGTATTCCAGGTACTGCAAGAGCCGTTGGAAGCAGACTTCCCCGAGCTGAATAACGCATCCCGGAGACTCCGTGAGAAGGACTTCACCACCATGGAAGAGCGTGAAGAGCTGTTTGATATCGCTCTGTGGGAAGCGATGAAGTTCTCCAACCAGATTTGGATTTGTGACAAAGCTGGCGCTAACCCGTACCGGGCTGATGTTAAAACAGCCGTCGACCTGGCCGGCGGCATCGGTGACCCGGCTTGGGTCTGGACCACCCACCGCCACGAAGATGGCGAGCCGGTTGGTGGAGACCTGCGCTTCGCGGTACCAAACTTCTTTGTCGATCCATGGAACCCGGTGGACGGCTCTGCTTTTACCTACGATAACATGGTTAATCGCCGTGCCCTGGGTGATATGGGCATCCTGCCTGATCCGCGGGACGGTCTCTACCATGGCAAGCGGGCTGAAAGAGCCGAAGTTACCATGAAAACTGGCATGCCGGTAGATCAGACTCTCGACTGGGTAACCCTGGACTTTGCCGATGAAATCACAGTGCCCGGTGATGCCTGGGCTGACTGGGACGCTAAAGAGCAGCGATTCATCACCGTGGATGAAAAGTATCCCGATGGCGTAACAGCTCTGCGTAAGTCGGTTGTGTACTATCCGGATGACATCTTTGATCATCCGCTCCATGATGGAAGCACCTTGTCCGTCGGCGACTTCGTTATGGGCATGATTGTGTATTTCGACCGGGGTAAGGAAGATAGCCCGATATTCGACCTCTCCTATCAAGCTGAGTTGGAATCCTCTCTGAACATGTTCAGAGGTGTAAGGATCGTTTCAACAGAGCCGCTTATCATTGAAACCTATAGCGACCTGTGGTACCTGGATGCAGAAGTCAACGCAACTACCTGGTGGCCGGTATACGGCACCTACGATTGGTCTGGCTTCTGGCACATGATCACCGTAGGCAAGCTCGCCGATGCTGCTAGAGAGCTGGCTTTCTCCAATTTCAAGTCCGATGAGCTCGGCGTGGGATGGATGGATTATACCAAGGGGGAAAGCTTGCCTATACTAGAGAAGCACATGAACCAGGCAGCTGAGGAGAACTACATCCCCTACGCTTCGGTCCTCGGTGAGTTCATCAGTGAAGATGAGGCAGCCGAACGCTGGGCCAATATCCAGGCGTTCTACGAAGAGCATGGACACTTCTGGGTAGGTGCCGGCCCCTATGTCCTTAAATCAGTTCACCCGATTGAAACGACAGCAGTCCTGGAAGGATTTGCCGACTACCCCGATCCTCCGGATCAGTGGTTCTTCATGCTTGGCGAACTGGAAATGGAGTAGAGGTAATCAAGCTTTATCTAAAATCAACTAGTTGGTGCAACACAGAAGGGCCGGTAGGTTGGACCTCCGGCCCCTCTTTTCTACAACATCGGGAATCGATGGATTTCAGCGTGAGGAGAGTTCTTGATGAAAACTTTTAGCATAATGGGGAAATATGTGCTACTCAGGGCGTTCTCTCTTTTTATTACTGTGGTCATCGCCGTATACCTCACCTTGTTCATCGCTAATTGGGGCGGCCAACTGGATGACGCTCGCCGGTCCAATATCGAATTTGACGTTACGATGGCCGTGAATGCAAACCCTGCGAACCACGCATTACCAAGCAGCGAAGTTATGAAACTGATTGAAGAGAGAGTTGAGCAAGAGATTATACGCCAGGGGCTTGACCGGCCATTTCTTATACGCAGCGTCGGCTACCTGGGAGAAGCTTTGTCCTTGGGCCTAGGACGCACCGAACATCTCACCAGTGACTCCGGCTCACGAAATGTACGCAACGTCTTGCTGGAGCGCCTTCCGTCAACCTTGGTACTCTTGGGGACGGCCCAGCTGATTGTATTTGTTCTGGCATTGATTGTTGCCCTATTTTTATCACGACGCTACGGAAGTTTTCTGGATCGAACCATAATAGCTCTGGCCCCCACTTCGGCCGCACCTGCCTGGCTATACGGCCTATTTTTAATCTTGATTTTTGCCGCGGTGTTACGAGTCTTGCCCTGGGGAGGAATTGTGGCAGCGCCGCCACCTCCGACCACTTGGGGCTACGCAATGAGTTTGTTGAGGCACATGGTTCTTCCCGTAAGCGCCATGATCATCAGCTCACTTTTCTCCAATATTTATAGCTGGAGAACTTTCTTCCTGATTTACTCCAACGAGGACTATATTGACTTGGCCCGAGCAAAGGGGCTTTCTCCGCGGTCGCTGGAGAGGCGATATATTCTTAGGCCAACCCTCCCTCCGATCATCACAAACTTCGTGCTCGTCTTAATAAATATGTGGATGGGGGCTGTAGTCCTGGAAACGGTGTTCAACTGGCCAGGCATCGGACGACTGTTCTTTCAAGCTATCCAGTTAAACGATACTCCAGTAATCGTCGGCACTGTTGTCATCTTTGGTTATCTGCTGGCACTTTCGGTGTTGTTGCTTGACTTCGCCTATGCCGCCCTAGACCCACGGGTACGGCTGGGTGCTGGAGGAGGGAAAAAATGAGCACTAAGTTGAAAGAATTGCGTCGCGCGCCATCGGCGTGGAGCAAGTTAAAAGAATTGCGCCGCTACCCCTCAGCGATAGTGGGACTGATTATCATGTTTATTTTCATCGCTTTCTCTATCCACACCGTGTTTTCCCTTCCCCTAGATGAGGCGGTAACATTGTGGCGAGGCGGTCCCGGCATTTGGGACGATCACCCACGACGGGCAGAGCCAGCCTGGTTCGATTGGTTCACCAGCGATAGTCTTTCGCGCACAATTAAGGTTAGTCTTGAAGATGCCGGGGAGATGAGGGTTGAACCCATCGGCGGCGGGATGAATTCGGTGGAAGTAGTCCTTCCCTTCGAATTTAACTATGACACCTTTCCCTCGGAAATCAGCCTGTTTACCGAAGCTACAGGAGCAAAAGAATTCTCAGTCTACCTGCGCAAACCCAACGGAGAAACGGTAACCCTCTCTGAAAACCTGGGATTTCGGGCCCACCATATATACCGTATCTCTCTGGATTCAGCGCTACGCATGCAACTTAACGGGGCTTCTCCCCATGTAGGACTTTTTTCTGAGAACCCTAGCCCCGGCAGAGACGGTAAGCCCCTTCAGGGTAACTACGAGTTGGTGATGCTGGGTGAAATTCCGGAGACAACAGAACTGCACGCGGCTGAACTAGTGGTTTTCGGTCAGGTGCACGGAGCTGCCGGCACCGACCACCTGCGACGCGATCTCACCATAGCCCTGCGCTGGGGCGCGCCAGTTGGACTTCTATTCGGGGTCCTTGCTGCTGTCGGCGCCCAGCTCAGCACTTTCATTCTCGGTGGGATCGGCACCTGGTTCGGAGGCAAAATCGACGCGATCTTCCACCGACTCACAGAGGTAACAATGATTCTGCCTCTGCTAGTCGTCCTGATGATGGTCGGACACTTCTACACACGGAGCCTTTGGGTCATGCTGGGAGTGGTCATCCTATTGAGCGTATTCAGCGCGTCGATGAAGGTTTACCGGGCGATGTTTCTCCAGGCCAAGGAAGCTCCCTATATCGAAGCTGCCCAAGCTTACGGGGCTGGGAACTTCCGCATTATCTTTAAATACCTATTGCCGCGTCTCTCACCAGTACTCCTGCCTCAGTTCATCATCGTCATTCCTTCGTTTGTGTTTCTGGAAGCAACGCTGGCGGTGCTGGGTCTAGGTGACCCGAGGCTACCCACATGGGGTAAGATTATCTATGACGCGCGGGTAAACGACGCCCTTTACATGGGGGATTACTACTGGATGCTTCAACCTGCTGTCGCCCTCATGTTAATCGGACTCAGTTTCTCCCTGTTGGGGTACACCCTTGACCGCATTTTCAACCCAAGATTGAGGAAATTATGATAAGGAGATTGAGCGCTTATGACTATAAATACAGGAGGTAGCACAAATACCGTGACCAGCAAGCCCCAAACTGTAGAAGGCCCGCTGCTTAAAGTCGAAGATCTCCACCTCTACTTCGGCACCTCCGTTGGCGTAGTTCGGGCGGTGGAAGGGGTAAGCTTTGAGCTGTCCCCTGCTCAGTCTCTGGCAATCGTTGGCGAGTCCGGTTGCGGCAAAACTTCGCTTACCCGAGCCATCCTCAGGCTATTGCCGCAGAATATCGACACCTATAAGGGCCGTATCTTATTGGAAGGCAAGGATGTAATGAAACTCAGCGAGGATAATTTCCGTAAACAAGTTCGCTGGGTAAAAATATCGACGGTTCCACAGGCGGCGTTGAACTCGCTCAACCCAGTTCTAAAGATGGGGTACCAGGTGACTGAACCTCTCTTCCTCCACCAGGAAATAGAAAAAGAGCAAGCCTATGAACGGGCCAAGGAAGTTTTCCGGATTGTAGGCATCCCTTTGGATTTCTTGGAGCGTTATCCATTTGAGCTTTCGGGGGGAATGCGTCAACGGGCGATTATTGCCATGGCCCTGGTGGCGGATCCAGTCCTCGTCATTCTCGACGAACCGACTTCTGCTCTGGACGTCTTGACCCAGGCCAACATAATGAACGCGCTAAAGAAGATTAAGCAGGAGTTAAACCTGAACTTCATCCTCATTACCCATGACATCGCCACTTCAAGCGAGTTGGCAGACGAAGTGATCTGCATGTATGCAGGACAGGTTGTGGAGCACAGCAGTGCCCATCGTTTCTATCGCAAACCGCTGCATCCGTATGCCCAGAAATTGATGGCCAGCGTACCCACCCTGCGCCAGGACAAGAAACCGGATTTCATCACCGGCCAGCCACCAAGCCTGCTTACCCCGCCCGCGGGGTGCCGATTTGCCGTTCGTTGCCCTCAGAGATTTGAGCGTTGCGCAGAAGAACCTCCTCTCTTTGCGCACGAGAACGACTTGGTAAAGTGCTGGCTCTATGAGAGGAGTTGAGGAAATGCAAAACGAAAAACTTCTTACAGTCAACGATCTCCGCACTTGGTTTGAGTTAAAGCGCTGGGGGTTTCTGCACGCGGGCTATGTAAAAGCGCTGGATGGAGTTAATTTCAGCCTCGACCACGGTGAGACGATTACCATAGTAGGCGAGA
This sequence comes from Bacillota bacterium, assembly GCA_009711825.1. Classification (NCBI taxonomy): domain Bacteria; kingdom Bacillati; phylum Bacillota; species Bacillota bacterium. The sequence goes on from VEMY01000030.1 coordinate 6,250, forward strand.
GCGGCTCGGGGAAGACTACCCTGCTGCGGACAATCCTGGGGCTGGCCCAGCCTACCGGTGGAGAGATGATTTTCGGCGGGAAAAAAATCGATAAACAATCCAAAGATTTAGCCTGGCTGCATCGGCAGGTCGGTTTTGTCCAGCAGGATCCCTACGGAGCGCTGCCACCGTTTATGAGTATCAGGCGGATACTCAGTGAGCCGATGATCATAAACAAAGTGGATCGCAAGGAACACGAACAGCGGATCCGAGACGTACTAGAAGAGGTACGGCTGCTGCCGGTAGATGATTATCTTGATAAATATCCTCACATGCTCTCTGGGGGACAGCAGCAGCGCTTGGTAATCGCCAGGGCGATTATCTTGAATCCCAAGCTAATCGTTGCCGATGAGCCCGTATCAATGCTCGACGCCTCCATGCGCGTGGAAATCCTTGAGTTGATGCGCAGAATCCAACAGAAGCATAAAATGAGTGTAATCTATATCACCCACGACCTCTCTTCTGTACGCTATTTCTCAGAGTACGTCTTTATCATGTATGCAGCAAAGCTGGTAGAAAAGACGGATGTGAACAGCGTAGTGGAAAAACCGCTTCATCCCTACACCCAAACCCTGCTTAACGCCATCCCAGACCCGGATCCGGATAATGCCGCGCGCTTCAAAGATGTGCCGCCGGGAGAGCCACCAAGCTTGATAAATCCGCCAACAGGCTGTCGGTTCCACCCACGGTGCCCCCACATGATAAAAGATCTTTGCGATGTCGAAGAGCCTCCGGAGTTCAAACCCAGCCCCGACCATTCCGTCGAGTGCTGGCTATATAAATAACATGGCTCCGACAAAGTTTGTCATCCTGGGATTTTTACTACTGCTTTTAGGCGCCGCTTTGCCGTTTCTGATTATCATAGACGTGCTTGAATCAACATTCTTCTTGTCGTTTCTGTCGTACGGTTCTATGGTTAGCGGCCTGGTCCTGGGATTCATCGGTGTATCGATCTTTTTTCGAACTCGCTCATAATAGTATAGAGGATGGGGTATCTGAAACTGAATATTGAAATACAAAAGAAGCCCAGTTGACGCCATCTGATGCGTCAACTGGGCTTTTCTGATTGCTTCTGAGGGAGACATACCCGATCATTTTAAGCTACTGATGAGAAAAAACTCATCACAGACTCAAATATTCGGGAAGTAAAGCATTGTTCACGGAACTTAGTGTAATCCAACTCGACGCAGTTCAGTAGATCCTTTTCGAACAGTAGTCTATACTCTTTGACAAATTCCGGTGACTGAAAACAAACATAGAGCTCATCATCTATTCCCAGGCTCCGGGCATTCAGGTTTACCGTCCCAATACTTACCGCATCGTCATCAATTAACAACGTTTTAGCATGCATTACACCGTTGTACTTGAATACTCTCACGCCGCTATCCACCAGGTAGCGCAAAAAGTAATTAGTAATGCTATTGTGAAACAAGCCTCCAAAAGCATATGATGCAGATGTCATTATTCTAACATCAACACCGGTGCTGGCAAGGGCTTTTAAAGTTTGCAAGATTGGATCGGAAGGTGCCAGATACGGAGTCTGAATCCACACCCTTCTCTTTGCCCGGGAAATAATGTACAAGTAGCTGAAGTTCATAATGTCGTTATTGCTGTACTTGTTATACAGACCGTTGGCAACGATTTGCGCCCCCAAATTCCCTTTTTTGTCTGGCTCGGGAAAATAGTGCAGAAGTTCATTTCTCAGACCAAGGTCAGCATTCTTCCTGGACGTTGTCCAGTCAGACAAAAAAATCTTTTGCAGATAATGAACTGCACTGCCTGTGATTCGAAGATGTGTATCCCGCCAAGGTTTTTCACGGACGCCGAACTTATATTCAGCGCCTACATTCATCCCGCCGGTATAGCCAATGACTCCGTCGATAACAACAATTTTTCTGTGATTCCGATAGTTAATGTCCAAAGAGTATGGTCTTATGATGGACACTTTCCCTCCAGCATTTTTTAATCTTTTGATTAGCGGAGAGAAAAAACTAAACAAACTACCGATGCCATCATAAAGGAGTTTAACTTCGACACCTGCCTCTGCCCGCTCGACAAGGATATTAAGCAATTGCTGGCCTACTTCATCGTTTTGAATCGTAAAATACTGGACATGGATGTTGTCGCTTGCTTGATGAAGGTCGTGAAAAAGCGCTTCATATTTTGAGGCGCCATCCGTAAACAGTTTAACGTCATTATCGGCGGTAAAATTACTGCCGCAAAACTTGTGCAAAAATGACGGCAACTCCAGGTCTAAGAGTTCATTATCATTCGCGTTTTCAGCACTGCAGACTATGCTTTCAAGGGAGTTAAGCGTTGTCCCATGTCGCTTGAAGATTCTGCGTTTACGGTATTCCTGAAAACTATCACTGCCAAGTAGCAAATACAAGATAAGGCCAATGACGGGCACCAGCACCAGAATTAAGATCCAGCTGAACCTTTGCAATGGCTTTTTGCGACTAAAAAAAATAAGCGATATGATAGCAAATAAATATGCAATATAAACTGGAAGGTACATTGTCATCGTCTCACCCCTGTCTTTCCCTATTGTAACAACCGCTGACAGTGAATTGAAGTACCAGATGTTGCCTTATGTTAACCACTATACGCAATAAGCCTTGTTTCTGTGTCGATAGCAAACAACCCCGCTCTTATGTAAAAGAACGGGGCTCACACCAAAACTATTCTACAGATTTCAGCATAAGCTGTTGTTCACTTATCTCGAAGAGGTGTTCGGCAGTATTCTCAACAAACAATTCCAATGAGTCTGCCAATAGACTATAAAGCACGCCAGTCCTCCGGTCGTAAATCTTCTGCCTGGACTTGTCGAATCTGCCGGAGGAGCAGTCCCTTGTCCCTGTTCAGCACTCCTGCCAAGGAAAAATAATTGGACGGATGATTGCTACGGAAGGTACAGGCGCTCAGGGTTAAACTGTCCAACAGCAGATATGTTTCTGCCAAAATTTTTTCCGGAGCCAGCAGGGAAAACTCGCCTGAATTAACTTTCTGATAAAGCGGTGTATTCGCTTCAACCAGCAGGGTAAGCAGCGCCAAGTACTCAGGATTTATCCCATTGATAACACGGGCACTCTCTAAAGCATGCTCTTGCCAAAGCTCGCTACCCCCCAGGCCGGAAATCAACATACAAGACAAAGGAATTCCTGCCTCGCGCACCCTACCGCCGGCCTCTATCATTTCAGCTGGGTTCACACCCTTTTTCATTCTGGCCAGAACTCGGGCACTGCCGCTCTCCACCCCCAGATAGACCAACTTTAAACCGGCCGCCGAGAGTGCGTAAAGCTCAGCAGGCCTTTTGGCGAGAATATCCCGTGGTCCGCCGTAAAGAGACACACGCTCCAACTGGGGAAATTCTTGATATAACGTTTGTAATAACGACAATAACGTCTCTGTAGAAAGAGCAAGCACATTGCCATCGGCCAGAAAAATTCTCTTGGCATCAATCCCGATTGTTTTTCCCCACGCAATATGTGCTTGCATCTCTTGCCAGGTTTTAACCCGATAGGGTTTATTTTTGTACATATAGCAAAACACACATTGGTTGTGGGAACACCCATGGGTCAGCTGCAGAATCAGACTATCGGCCTCACTGGGCGGTCGGTATAAAGGTGCTGAATAAGACATCGGCGTTTCTCCTTTGACTATTAATCCTACTGAACCCTTGCAACAGCTCTTACTATAGAAGCTTCTGCATGGATCTTCAAGGGAAGAGCAATAACTTCAAAACTGGGCACACTCACCAACTTCTCCAGGTCATTTAGATTTTCCATGATTAATATCCCGTTACTTAACAGTAATTTGTGGATTGCGAAGGGAAAATTATCCGGTTTTGGTGTATCCATGCCCAACATTTTTATCTTTCTTTCCACGAAAAACTCCGCCAGTTCAATTTCAACAAGAGGATGATCGTTAAAGTTCTCGTAATAACTGTTCTCCCTAAACAAGCTGCCTAAACCTGTAAACAGTAGAACGATGTCACCTTCTTGTACAAGCTGAAAATATTCTTGTTTAAGGGCTATGTTACTTTCTCCCCTTACATCTAATAAACAACCTTTGCCAATAAACTTTTCTAAGCCAAAGTCACCAATACGCTTGCCACAATCCAAAAAGTGTCGTGGCGCATCAATATGGGTTCCTGCATGCATGCCGGTTTCAAGTCGGGAGTTATTGAATCCATTCTCATCTAAGGTCTTATTGGTATGTCAACACTAAACTGGACAAATATTTAAAGGTGCATTAGCTTGTACTCATTCGGTGTTAGATAGTCCAGTGATCCGTGTATGCGAACATTGTTGAACCAGTTTACATAATCAAAGAGTTCAAGGTCAAGTTCCTGTTGGCTAGAGAAAAC
>VEMY01000031.1 GCA_009711825.1 Bacillota bacterium
TCATATGGTGAAGGTAGTTGTCCAGGGAGAATTGCTCTAATTCTCCCTTCCCTTCTGGTCAGCTTGTCCGGCAAATTGCGGACAATTAATAACGTCTACTGAAGGGCATTATGGGTTAGCAGTTACATTATGGTATAAAGGCCCGACTTCATTTTATATTCGGAGTCGTACCATTCATTTCATAACTTGAAACACTATAAGTTAGTGCTCAGATGTTCCGTCATAAAATGTAGATACAAAACTGTGACCAAGCAACTAATAACCATACAAATTGCCACATTACAAGAGCAAAATAAACTGGTTGAAGAGACTATTAAATCATAATAAGCTTATTATGAATGATAGTCTGATAGTGAGCCAAAAAACTTGTTGTGATTACGAAAAAGTAAGCGGCTTTGATAAATTCCTATCCAATTGATAAAACATGATCAATTGCTTGCCAAAGGGTCATCTGACCGGATTGATTGGCTAGGGCGCGAAGTGGTATTAATTCGGAGATTAGAGGTCTAGATTGATGCTTAGTGGTTCAATTATTCGTGGTATTAGGGGTGGACGATAGGAGGTGGGAACGATGCAACTTTCAAAACGACAAAAAGAACTGTTGCGCTGCTTGCTTAACGTTCAGAATAAGATGAGTGCGTCAACCCTTGCTACACAATTTAGTGTCTCTCCTCGAACCATACGCTATGACTTGCAGGCAATTGCCGATGCCCTTGGCCCGTTGGAGGGCATTGATCTTTATCGTCAGCCCAGGGAGGGTATTTGGATTCAGAGTTCAGAAAAAGTGAGAAAAGACATCTTCTCAGAATTAGGAATAATTTCTTCCCCTGACTTTTTGTCACCACAAGAACGTCAGCAAATAATCACCGCAGAATTATTAACTGCTACTACCCCTATTACCTTCCGACACCTTGAAACAGTGATAGATTATAGTGAATCAACTTTAGCAAAGGATCTTGACCATCTTGAACCCTGGTTTGAACAGCGCAAGCTTGTCATGATTCGCCGACCCAACTATGGCCTGGAAGTACGCGGTCAGGAACGGTGGTTGCGGGAAGCAATCATTGATTTTATTAGCGAGGTTCTTACACCAGAAGATATCCGTAAGCTCTTTTCTGGGTTAACGCTCAAGGGTAGCTTGGGAACATATATTAGTCAATTGTTATCATCAACGGAGGTTGAGTCTGCTGTCCAGGTTGTCCGTAACTTAGAAGGTCTAATGGATGTGCGCTTTTCCGATATCGGCTTTATAAACCTCACCCTGTACCTTTCGGTTTCCTGTAATAGATTGCGTTTAGGCAATACCATCAAGCTTAACGACCGGCAGTTGTCCGGAATCAGCATCAGGAAAGAATATCACAATGTACAGAAAGCAACACAACCATTTGCGGCTGAATTGGGAATACGGCTGACAGATGAAGAAGTAGCACTTTTAACGTTGAAACTTATCAGCTCCCCCAGACGTGTGGACTCTGAAGATCGCGATGAATTAATCGGGCAAATGACCGTGGAAATTGCGACTGTCGCCGAAGGTTTATTGGGCGTCAACCTTGTTGGGGACAAAAAATTTCTTCACGATCTGGCACAGCATCTAAAACCAACCATAAATCGAATTGAAGAAAATATACATATAGAGAATCCACTGCTGGCAGGCATCGAGCAACGTTTTCCCGCTTACATGGAAGCAGCAACTGTTGCTGCCGGCATAATTCAGAAGTACCTAAATAACAAAGTGAGCGACCACGAAGTTGGATTTATAGCCCTGCATATTGGTGCTGTCATCGAGAGACATAAACAGATTCGCCAAAGCCGGATTAAAGCAGTAGTAGTCTGTTCCAGCGGCTTAGGCACATCCAACATATTGGCAGCCAGGCTAAAACAGGAGTTCCCAGAACTGACTATTATAGCCTGTGCTTCAATGTTTGAAGCTGATTCAGTTACCGCTGAATCTAATCCAGATATAGTGATTTCTACAATTCCTTTGACGCTGACCGGAACACCCGTGGCGGTAATAGACCCGCTACTGCCCGAACAACATATTTCGCTAATCCGCAGTCTGCTTAGTGTTGACAGTGACCCGATACCTGAACCCCCGTCGGCGACAAGCTCAGTCAGCGAAACCATTCTTGATATTATTGAGAAATACGCGATGATTATTGACCGTAACGGATTAAGGGAACAAATCATTGACCTGCTGGCTACACTTGAATTCGCCCGGGAGCGGGATATCTCTCCCACTCAGACTGATCATGGACTTCTAAAATTTCTCAAGCCCGACACTGTGGAAATAGTTCAGGGACATACTGACTGGAAACAACTTGTCCATGCAACAGGAAACCTACTTATATCAGTTGGAGCAGCAGACCGAGGCTATTCCCAGCGGATGTTGGAACAGATTATAATGCAAGGGCCTTATATGGTAATGACTCAAGGGATTGCTCTCTTACATGCTCCTGCTGGCCCAGACATTCGCCATGCCGGCTTTGCGCTTGTAGTCTGTCCCCACGGAGTTAATTTCGATCATCCCAAGTTTGACCCAGTAAAACTGGTATTTGCCTTCTGCTCGCCTGATAAAGATACACACCTAGTGGCATTAAAACAACTGATGCAGGTAATCGCCGATAAGGAACTGGTCATCAAGCTGTCCACCGCCACCGACAAAAACGATGCATTTAAATTGATTCAAACAAAACTTGGGGGTGTTCGACGTGATAGAAATTAGAAAAAACATAATCGTTGAGGCAAACGTTAGTGTCGGTGATTGGCGGCAGGCAATCAGAGCTGCTGGCAAATTGTTAGTGAAGCATGGCATGACATTGCCAGAGTATACAGATGCCATGGTAAAACTGGTCGAAACAAAAGGGCCCTACATTGTTTTGACCCAAGGATTGGCTATGCCCCATGCAAGACCAGAGGACGGCGCAAAAAAGATAGGAATTGGGCTGTTAACCCTGACAGAACCAATTGTGTTTGGGCACCCGCAAAATGATCCGGTGCGAGTTGTTGCTGCTTTAAGCAGTGTCGACAGCAAAAGTCACCTGACGCTTATATCTTACCTGGCCAAAATTCTGGGCTCTAAGGACACTCTTTGCTCAATTATCGCTGCCCAATCCAGCCAGGAAATCTACGCCATATTAGAAAGGAGGTGTGATGTATGAAAATCCTGGCTGTTTGCGGGGTCGGACAGGGAACCAGCTTGTTGCTGCGGATGAGTGTGGAAGAGGCACTTAAGAAATTGGGAATCGAAGCTGAAGTAGACAACACCGATGTCAGTTCGGCGTCAATGGGTGGCGCAGACCTGATAGTCGCCGGCGAGTACCACATTGAGTCCCTGCGCAATGTGGAAACACCGGTGCTGAGCATTATTGACTTCATGGACGTCAACGAAATTATGGAGAAACTAAATAATCATCTTAAGGGGGAATAAAGTTGGATATTCTGGTCTCTATCAGTACATGGTTAGCTGACAACATTTTTGGACAGCCCGCATTATTAATCGGTATCATCGCCCTGATTGGCCTATTGGCTCAGAAAAAAGATGTAAGTTCTGTTATCTCAGGCACTGTTAAAACTATTCTTGGTTTTTTGATTATCAACGGTGGCGCGGGTGTAATTGTCGAATCTATGGGTGCCATCGGGCCAATCTGGCAAAGCGTATTTGGCATTGAAGCGGCGCCCCTGGAAGTAATGGGCACTGATCGGTTCATAGCGGAATACGGCGGCACCATCACTTTAATGATGACATTTGGCTTCCTAATTAATGTACTTATGGCTCGTCTAACCAAATTTAAGTTTATCTACTCAAGTTTCGCAGGTGTAAAACACCCGTAAACCCCTGACTTTATTGGCCTCAAAGGTGTACAAAAACACCCCTTGCTGGTAAAATGGAAGTGCCTAAATCCCAACAACCAGCGAAAGGGTGTTC